>NZ_JCAPET010000028.1:0-61481 GCF_059735245.1 Gorillibacterium sp. sgz306347 | reverse complement strand
AGCCCCGCCCGTGCCCGGCCGCAGCGGGCCATGCTCGCCCCACCGGGCTGTGCCCGGTCAGCCTCGCCTATGGCCCGCGGCCCCGCCTGTGGCCCGGCCGCACCGGGCCATAGGCGGCTCCGTTCCCGGCTGGCCTCTTGCAGGGGAAGCGAACAGCGCCGGCCCGCACAAAAAAACCGCCCTGACCGAGGCGGTTTTTCTGCCAAACACGGATTATCCGATAATGCGTTTCATCGTCAAAAGGGACCGGCAGAAGCCGGCCCTACAGCTCCACTTTGCGGCTAACCAGCCAAACGATGGCCGACACGAAAAGCGCTGCGACGGCAAGCTCCAGCAGGGCGAGCGGCCAGAAATCGGCCCAAAGCGCCCGGGCAAGACCGTTGGCGGCGTTCACGCCGGATACCGGATCGGTGTTGTCGGAAATGATGGACCCGAAGGATAGATGGGTGCCGAACAAAAGCTGCTCCAGGTAGGAAAAGAGGAAGTGGAGCAGGAAGAAGACGGCGACTCCGACCAGCTGCCGCCCCTTGAACCGCAAGCTTTCCGCGACGGCGATGGACAAAAACACGCTGAGCAGCACGATCGCGATGGTCCAAAGGGCCATCAGCGCGATAAGGGCCGCGTCTCCCGCTTGCAGCACCACCGGAGGCGAAGAGATGCCCTCCATCCAGCGCTGCAGCGGAAGGGTCAGGCCCGCCAGCTCGTAATACGCGTAATGGAGGAGAGCGAGAACGGCCAGGCCCAGCATGCACAGAAGGCCAAGCACCAAGGAAGACAGGACCGCGAACACCGGATGCACGGGAATCAGCCTGCGGTTGTAAGAGGTGACGTTGCCCTTAAACGACTTGCAGGCCAGGAAAAGCAGGACAAACGCGATGCCCATATAGACCAAAAGGGATAAAATGAAACGGGCGTCAAGCGCCCAGTTCCAGCTGCTTCCCGACAGCTCGATGCCGGCCAGCACGAGCAGCGTCACGATCAAGGTGCCCAGCAGGACAATTTTGTTCCGCTTCAGATCATACTTCAGCAGCTTCAGCATTCGGCGTACACCTCTTTGAACAATTGATCCACGCTTTTGCCGCGTGCCAGCCGGATGGTTTCCACATCCTCCTGCAGCATGACCTTGCCGTCCTTGATCATAACGACCTCGTCGAAGATTTTTTCAATGTCCGCAACCAGGTGGGTGGAGATCAGCATGCTGCTGTCTTCCTCGTAAAATTCAACCATCGCGTTAAAAATGTTGTCCCGCGCCACCGGATCGACTCCGGCGATAGGCTCGTCCAGCAGGTACAAGGAGCTTTTGCGGGAGAGCGCCAGCGTCAGCTGAAGCCGGTCGTTCATTCCTTTGGACAGGGTTCCGACTTTGTCTTTGCGGCGCAGCTTCATAAAATCAAGCATCCGGGCGGATTTCAGCTCGCAGAAATCGGCGTAAAAGTCGCGGTAAAAGTCCAGCGCGTCGCCCACCGTCATCCAGGCTTCCGTCACGGGACGGTCCGGCATAAACGACACGGACGCCTTGGTCCGGGCTCCGGCCGGCACGCCGCCGATTCGGACCTGCCCGGCGGAGGGAGACATGATCCCGGCGGCAAGCTTCATCAGGGTTGTTTTGCCGCTGCCGTTGCTCCCGAGCAGGCCGATGATTTTGCCGGGCCCGAGCGAGAGCGAAACCCCGTTTAAAGCGGTCCGCTGCCCGTACCTTTTTACCACGTTATCAAAAACGAGCAGGTTCTCCATGACGCACCCCCTACTTCCGTTCCTCTTTTGAGACCGATTCGGCCACTACGGCCACAATGTCCCGGTTTTCGAACCCCAATTCCCGCATGCCGGTAATAAAACGGTCGATCAGCTCGGCCGCCATTTCTTTTTTGATCGCCATGATTTTCTGATCCTCGCTTGTGACGTACCGGCCGAGACCCCGCCGGGTGTCGACAATTTCTTCCCGCTCCAGCTCCTGAAACGTCCGCTGGACGGTATTCGGGTTGATCTGCAGCTCGGCCGCAAGCTCCCGGACGGACGGAATCTTGTCCCCGGGACTCAGCCGGCCTGTGACAATTTGAAGCTTGATGTAATTCATGATCTGCAAATAGATCGGCAGATTATTGTCGAATTCAATGGTCACGCCCACCCCCGCTCCTTTCCGGAGACCACGCCCGGCCAATCAAGCGACATCGCGCTTTTTGAATACAGTATAACCCGCCAGCAGGAAGGCTGCCCAGTACCCGAACAGAACCGCCGCCGAAAACCAGGGGCTCATGCCGGGGATCGGAGCCGCTCCGTTTGCGTACACGGCCAGATCGGCATTCGGGAACAGCACATATTTAAAAAAGGGCTTCTGGATAACCAGGCCGCTGAACATGGTCGAAGCGATGACAATGCCGATGGTCGCCCCGGTGGAACGGGTGAGAATGCCGAGGGCAAAGGCCAGCGTGGCATAGATCAGGCAGTAGACAAAGCTGTAGCCCATGTATTCGAAAAGGGCGCCCCAGTCGGAGCCCGCGGCGGAAAAGCCGAACGCCACGCCGCCGGTCGCAAAGAGGGCGGCCGCCGCTACGACGACCATAAGCGCTACATACAGCATAACCGCGATGTACTTGGAGGCCAGGATTTCGCCCCGGCTGCGGGCGCGGACCAGCAGGAATTTAATCGTGCCCCGGCCGTACTCCTGCGAAACAATGCCTGCGGTGCCGACGATGCAGAGAATGACGAGGAACTGCCCCAGGCCGCTCCCGTTCTGAAGAGAGGCGGCCGCGAACTGCAAACCGTTCTCCAGCGAGGCTCCCGTGCCGAACCTTTTCAGGATGTAGCCAAGAAGAACCGCCATGCCGACCGCGATGGCAAAAGGGATGGGGAAGCTTCTCTTTTTGCACAGCTTCAGCCATTCGTTCCAGATCAACCGGGTTAAATTACGCAATTTGGTTTCCTCCCGTCCATTTCAGGAACTCGTCTTCCAGCGATTCTTTGTTGTCCGCCACCCGGTAAATGCGGATGCCGGCGGCGCTCAGAGCCGCGATGAGCTCCGGAACCGTTTCCTCGGGCGCCTGGCACAGCAGCTCGCCGGACTCTTCGTGAACCGCTCCGACCGACACGCCCGCGGTTCCGGCCAAAAGCCCGGCCGCCTCCGCCGGCCGGTCCAGCCGCATGCGCAGGCCGACGGCATCCCCGCCTTCGGCTTCTTCTCCGATGGGGCGTTCCGTCACCAGCTTGCCGTTCTGGATGACCACGACCCGGCTGCACATCAGCTCCACCTCGGACAACAAGTGGCTGGAGACGAGAATCGAGATATTTTCGGAGGCGGAGATCGATTTCAGGTATTCCCGCATCTCCCGGATACCGGCCGGGTCCAGCCCGTTGGTCGGCTCGTCGAGAATGAGCAGGGAGGGCCGGTCAAGAAGCGCCTGCGCGATGCCGAGCCGCTGGCGCATGCCCAGCGAGTAGGCTTTGACCTTCTTGTGCAGCGCATCCTGGAGGCCGACAAGCCGGACCACCTGCTCGATGCGGGCGTCGTCCACCCGGTCGGTCATGCGGGCGTACTGCTTGAGGTTGTCGTAGCCCGTCAGATAAGGATAAAATTCGGGATTTTCAATAATGGCGCCGATGGATTGAATCGCCTTCTTGAAGTCCTTGCGGATGCTGTGGCCGTTCACGACGGCATCGCCTTCGCTCATTCCGATCAGACCGGTGATCATGCGGATGGTGGTCGTTTTGCCCGCTCCGTTCGGGCCGAGGAGGCCGACAATCTCGCCGGGCCCGATTTCAAACGAAAGCGAATCGACGATGCGTTTCCGCCCAATGATTTTGGTTACGCCGCTCAGGCGCAGAATGGCCGCGCCTTTTGCGGCTTTGGCTGATTTCATGCGTGTATCCCTCCATGAATCATTGTACTAGTGTTATAGATAAATAGTACACTGATACTCGAGAGATGTAAAGCTTTTTGAAAATAAAAGAAAGATAAGCAATTATTAAGAATCATAATAGGGTTAAAATCACTCTTAAGTAATTGTCGTATTGTGTCGAAATAATAGAATGTCAGTGTGAGAGAAAAGGACCAAAGGTTTAACTAATGTCACGGCCATAGCCGGGGGGGAACACAAAATGAAATGGTATCGGAACTTGAAGACGGCAACAAAGATCATTTCCTCGTTTTGATCATTTCCGTGATCATGGCCGCTTTTGGGGTATATTCGCTTACGGCCCTTAATGCCACCAATCGAAATATGGAGCAGATGTACCAAAACAATCTGCTTTCCGTCAAGGAGCTGGGCGAGGCCAGATATATTTTTCAGCAGCGGAGAGTGGCAACGCGCGATTTGATTCTGGCGTTGACTCCGGAGCAAAACAGTAACGTTGTGGCGAATGTACAGAGTTTACTCGGGCAATTTGAGGAAAGCATAAATGAATACCGTCCTCTCGCCGCGACCGCGGAAGAGCAGGCCCGCCTTGCCGAGCTCGACAAGGAGTGGCCCAACTTCAAACGGCTGATAGATCAGCTGGTGGAAGTGAGCAAAGAAGGAAACCGGGTGGAATACGAGGCCCTTCAGCAGGGGGAGCTCGGAACCTCCAGTGATGTCATCTTCAATAACCTCCAGTCGCTGATCGACATTAACGAAAACCTCGCAGAGGAAACCTACGGCCAATCCTCTAAGGATTACCAGGAATCGTTTGTCATCACGCTGATATTTGTAGCCGGCGCCATTATTCTGAGCTTCGTCATCGGTTATGCCATTGCAAAATCCATCTCTTCGCCGCTGCTCAAAATGGTGTCGCTCGCCAGGAAGGTGGCGGACGGCGATCTTCGCGAGCAGGCGGACGTTTCGAGCAAGGACGAAATCGGCCTGCTGGCCGGAGCGCTGAACCAGATGGTGGAGAACCTGCGTAAGCTGATCGACGGCATTGTGTCCAGCTCGCAAAGCGTAGCCGCCTCCTCCGAGGAAATTTCCGCGAGCACGGAGGAAATCGCCAGCACCAGCAACGGCCAGGCGGGCTCCGCCATGGAAATCACCCAGCTGTTCAAGGAGCTTTCGCACGCCATCAATTCCGTTGCCGTCAGCGCGGAGGAGGCCGCGGAATTGTCCAATGAAACGGTGCGCACCGCCCGCGAAGGCGGGGAGGTTGTCGATCGCTCCCTGAGAAGCATGACAGCCGTCAACGAGCAGATGGTTACCCTGGAGGACGATTCGCGCAAAATCGGGGACATCATCGAAGTCATCGACGATATCGCCGAGCAGACCAACCTGCTGGCCTTGAACGCGGCGATCGAGGCGGCCCGTGCAGGCGAACAGGGCAGAGGGTTTGCGGTCGTAGCGGACGAGGTGCGCAAGCTTGCGGAGCGGAGCGGCGCGGCCACCAAGGAAATTACGTCGATCATCAAGGCCATGCAGGCCAATACCCAGAAGAGCGTTACCGCCGTGGCGGACAGCTTGAGCCAGTCCGAGCGCACCGGAGACGCATTCGAGAAAATTATCGAAATGGTCAACCGTTCGTCGTCCAAGGTGAACGAAATCGCTGCGGCGTGCGAGGAAGAATCGGCACAGGCCGAAGAGGTGATGACCTCCGTTCAGAGCATTTCCGCTTCCAGCGAGCAGTCGGCGGCGGCGGCGGAAGAAACGGCGGCGGCCTGCCAGTCTTTGGCGCAAATGTCCGAGGAGCTGGCCAATTCCGTCGCTTCATTCAAAACGCAATGACCGGACGGAACAGGAACGGGAAAGGGCTCAACTCGCCAGGACGGGAAAAGGAGG
This sequence comes from Gorillibacterium sp. sgz306347, assembly GCF_059735245.1. Taxonomy (NCBI): domain Bacteria; kingdom Bacillati; phylum Bacillota; class Bacilli; order Caryophanales; family Paenibacillaceae; genus Gorillibacterium; species Gorillibacterium sp. sgz306347. The sequence goes on along the minus strand of NZ_JCAPET010000028.1, from coordinate 55,746 downwards.
TAACGCACGCATGAATTCTCTCCAAACGGAGCAGTTCATCGAGATCGCCATCGGTTCGGAAACCTGCGCCCTTCGGATCGGAGACGTATACGAAATCATCAAAATGATGGCGATTACCGAGGTGCCCTTTTCGGGCGCGGGCATCAAGGGCATCATTAACCTGCGCGGCCAGATCATCACCGTGTTCAGCTTGCGCAATTTAATGGGCATGGCGGAGGAGGCCTATACCAAGGCAAGCCGCATCATTGTCGTGCAGCACGGCGGGGAGCCGGTCGGCCTGGTCGTGGACCGGGTCAACCGGGTGACGACCTATCCCGCCATTCAGCCTCCCTCTCACGGGCTGGAGGAGCATGCCGACGTCTTCCACGGCATCGGCTCCCGCGAAGACAAGCTGGTGGGGATTTTGAAGCTGGAGGCCGTTCTGGCCGTTCCGCCGGGTTTGGTTTAAGCAGCGGAGCGATAGCTTCTTGGGTGCAGGAGCGTGCAGGAGCGTGCAGGAGCGTAACGTTCTTTGAAAGTTCTCGTAAAGATTGTTGCTATTAGCATTTAAAAGGGATATATCAACCATATTACGGTATTATTAGATGAAGATGTAACCTTTATCTACCCTGAAAAAAACGCAGCTTCATAGTCTGTGGTGCCCGCCAGGGCATGGGCGGCTAACGGTTGCCACAGCGCTTATTCGTTCAAAAAAACCCTGTTTCCATTTCTAACGGTTGTGGGAGCGCTTATTTGCCCCAAAAAGACCAAAACGCCCCCTCTCCGAGCCAAATAAGCTCCGTGGCAACCGTTAGATTTTGAAAAGTCTCGTATTAAGCGAAATAAGCTCGCTGGAAACCGTTAGAATTTGTCCGGCCCCCTTCCGGCGCCCATGACCATAGCTTCCGGCGCGTGATGGCCATTGGACCACGGCATAGCCAAAAAATCCATCCCGAAATAACGCAACTTTATAGTCTGTGGTGCCCGCCAGGGCATAGGCGGCTAACGTTTGCCACAGCGCTTATTCGTTCAAAAAAACCCTGTTTCCATTTCTAACGGTTGTGGGAGCGCTTATTTGCCCCAAAAAGACCAAAACGCCCCCTCTCCGAGCCAAATAAGCTCCGTGGCAACCGTTAGATTTTGAAAAGTCTCGTATTAAGCGAAATAAGCTCGCTGGCAACCGTTAGAATTTGTCCGGCCCCCTTCCGGCGCCCATGACCATAGCTTCCGGCGCGTGATGGCCATTGGACCACGGCATAGCCAAAAAATCCATCCCGAAATAACGCAACTTTATAGTCTGTGGTGCCCGCTAGGGTATAGGTGGCTAACTGGCAGTTTGCTTTACAAAGAATAGGAAAGAAAGATACGAATTGTGGATTAAATAAAACTAAAGCAGGAAGGAAAAGAGGTGACTTTATTTTAGGAAAACTCAGAAAAATTAATATGAAAACTGCTGTATTTATGGGGATTATTTTCTACTCTTTGACTATCTTAATCCACTTTCTTCTTAATTAGTAGGAGTATGCCATTCACATGGGTTAACGGCGGAAGGTCTGAATCATTTGCTGAACAGCTTCCAATATCTGTTGCAAATATCGTCATTTCTATTATTGGATTGGTTTTTACGTTGGTGGTTGGTAATTTCAAACCATATAGACACAAAAGAGGCATAATCGTTATATGTTGGTTTTTTGTTATGCTTTGGTCTTTTGGATTTATACAACAATTGTTTGGAACACCTTTTGAAAAAATGGTTTGTTCGATAGTATTGCTTCTTGGAGTTATCTCGAACTTGCGTATGGCGATTGAAAAAAAATAGCTGTAACGATTTAATTAGCAAATTTGTGAGCAGTTACATTTAAACTAGCAAGCAGATGACCTCCGAATTCACGGGGTCATCTGTTTTAATGTCCACGGATATCGTTCTGCGTTGTAGTAGCTTATGTACTCCTTCACTCGCACTCTCACTTCTTCACTATCGGAGGTTCGAGCGTTGCTGCCACACTATCGGTCAGGATTATCCAGTTCGCCCTGTCCTTAACGCAGGAGAGGGATGCCCAATGGCAGTTCCATAGCGCAAATAAGTAATGTCCGTGAGAAAGCGTGTCATTTGTTTCAGGCATATGCCCGAATGGTGCGACTCATGATTTCATAGCGCTCGGAGGACGCCAGCGTTTTTTTCTGCCGCTCGAGCGCTTCGACCTTTTTTAGCGGGTCGTCCGGCGCGGGGCGCCGCTCATCCCGCCGGGGGAAACCGGGCGGTTTGCCGCATTTGCGGCCTATCTGCTGCGGGAACCGCGGCTTGCGGCCGCCGAGGCGCTGAAGGGAATCTTTCTGCCGTCGAAGATCAAGCCTGCGCTGCGGCAGGCGAACGTCCGGCCGGAGCGGGAGACCGTTTGCTTGACGCTGGAGCAGTGGGCCGGGCTGTACCGGGCCATGCGGCGGCATACAGACCCCCGGCGCCGGCCGAAAGGCCGATCCCCCGCTTCGCCAGGATTTTGGAATAAACGCTGCGTTGATCCGGCGTTAACCCGGGATTAACACTCGGCGGCTATACTGGGACCGAGCCATTTTTACCGTGAAGGATGGAGAAGCTGATGGGAATTCATACGTATTTCCGGTCGCTGAATGAGCTGGAGCGCATTATCCGCTGCCCGGGGAAGTTCAAATTCGAGGAGCACAGCGTGTCCGCCCATTCGTGGAAGGTGGTGCAGTACGCCAAAACGCTGGCAGACATCGAGGAGCTGCACGGGGTTCGCATCGACTGGAAAAAGCTTTACGAAATCACCAGCAGCCACGACTACGGGGAAATTTTCATCGGAGACATCAAGACCCCGGTCAAGCATTCGTCCCTGGAGCTGCGCCGCCTGATCCAGAAGGTGGAGGACGGCATGGTGCAGCATTTCATCGACGAGCATATCCCGGAGGAGTTCCGGGAGATTTTCCGGAGGCAGCTGCGGGAGGGGAAGGACGGCTCGGTCGAGGGCCTGATTCTGGAGGTAGCGGATAAAATGGACCAGGTGTACGAGGCGTTTGCCGAGCTGCAGCGGGGCAATACGGAAAAGGAATTCATCGCGATGTACCGCAATGCGCTGGTCAAAATCAAGCACATCAAGCTGCACTGCGTGGATTATTTTCTTTCGCATATCCTGCCCGACATGGTCAATGAGGAGATTGTGTCGCCGATCGACATTCGGCGGATCACGGAGGAAGCGCTGGCGGAGTAGGCGGCACAGCCGATACGGAAGGCCGGCATACCGCCGCCCGGAAAGAAAAAGGGAAGCCCGTCGACGGGCTTCCCTTTTTGCAGAGGAGCGGGTGAAGGACAGCGTCTGCCGGTTACCCCGCAAGACCACCGCCGTCTCACGGCCGGTATCAGCCGCCCCCGCGTTCTCACCGCTCGTCGGCCGAAGCGCCGTACAGGCCGGGCACCGGCACGTCCAACAGGCGCAGGTAGACGAGCAGCTGGGCCCGGTGATGCACCATATGGCTGATGCCCATCGTGCGGAACGCATTCGCGCGGGGCTCGCGGAACAGCACGTGCGCGCCTTTTTTGAGCGTCCAGTCGGCCGTCAGCTCTTCGTCGCTCATTTCAGACAGGAGCCGCTCCAGTACCGCTGCCGAACGGTCGAATTCCTCCAGCACCGCCTCCGGGGTTTCCAGCGCCTCGCGGCGCGACCCGGAAATGGAAACATCAAGCTCCGCATGCCGCAAAATGCCCGTCTGCCAGTTCAGCAAGTTCACCAGGTGAGTGGCCAATTCGCCCAGCGTGAACGACTTCTCGTGCGGCCGCCAATTCATTTTGTCCCCAGGCAGCCTTTCCAAAACCGTACGCGTTCCTTTCCATTCGCGCGCGGCGTCTCCCGCAATCCACTGCTTCATACCTGCCGGCCGCCTCCTTTTTTGTCCATTTTCTTCATTATACGGTACGCTTTGCCCGGCTTCCATCCCTTTGGGCGACGGGGGGATGGATTTTCATGGGAAAGGTTTGCTATAGTCAATTTGCCCCTTGCCGCGCCAAACGCTCAAAGCTACAATCGGAGCGCGATTGTCGGAGGACGAGGAGGGAGGGAATACTTGTGGAGGAAGCGAAAGTGATTCTCGTAACCGGCATTATGGCAAGTGGCAAGTCGACGGTCGCCCAGCTGCTTGCGGAGCGCTTCGGCCAATCCGTTCATCTGCGGGGCGACGCCTTTCGCCGGATGATCGTAAACAACCGGAAGGACATCGGACCGGATGCGGAAAAAGAGGCGCTCGGCCAGCTTTTGCTGCGCTACCGGCTGGCGGCCCAGGCGTCCGACACCTATTGCCGCGCCGGCTATACGGTCGTTGTGCAGGACGTGGTCATCGGCCGGATGCTGAACGATTTTATCGGATTTGTGCAAAGCCCGCTGCATGTTGCGGTTCTCTGCCCCGGCCCGGAAGCGGTCCGGGAGCGGGAGGCGGGCCGGTTCAAAAAAGGCTATGGCAGCTGGACAGTGGAAGCGCTCGACCGGGTGCTCCGGGAGGAAACGCCCTCCGTCGGCCTTTGGCTGGACAGCACCGCCTGGACGGCGGAGGAAACCGCGGAGCGCATCTACGGCGATCTTTGCTCGGACGCTCCCCGGTCGGCGGCAGGCTGTTCCCGGTAAACGAATTTAAAAGGAGGAAGAGCGAAATGACCATCGGTTCGGAAGAAGACCTCAAGGGGTTACAAGAAATCGGCCGTATCGTGGCGGGAGCCATTCTAGAGATGAAGCGGCATGTCAGGCCCGGCGTCACGACGCGGGAGCTGGACGAAATCGGAGGCCGGTATCTGAAGAGCCGGGGGGCGGTTTCCGCCCCGAAGATGATCGGGTTTCCGGGCGAGACCTGCATCAGCGTCAACCGCGAGGTCGCCCATGGCATTCCGGGCGACCGGGTGATCCAGGCCGGCGATCTGGTGAACATCGACGTATCGGCGAAGAAAAACGGTTACTACGCCGACAACGGCCATTCCTTTCCGGTAAAACCGGGCGGTCCGGAGCTGACGCGCCTGTGCGACTATACGCATGAGACCATGATGAAGGTGATTTCGTCCCTCAAAGCGGGGACCCGGCTGAATGAGATCGGCCGCATCATTCAGGCCGAAGCCCGCAAAGGAGGCTACAAGGTCATCCGCAACCTGTGCAGCCACGGTGTCGGCCGGGCGCTTCATGAAGCCCCCATAGAGATACTCCCTTTCTATAACAAACATGACAAACGGGTGCTGAAGGAAGGGCAGGTGATCACCATTGAACCCTTCCTGTCCACAGGCGCGGAATACGCCGACCAGATGCCGGACGGCTGGACGCTTTGCACGATGGACGGAAGCTTTGTGGCTCAGCATGAACATACCATCGTGATCACCAAGGACCGTCCGCTGATCCTGACCGTCGCCTGACAGGCAGGGAGCGGACTTCCAAGAACGCGGGTTTCGGAAGTTCGGCTGCGTCCGGCGGGAGCCGGCGAAGGGATACCGATAAAAAGGGCAGGCCACCGGGATTCCCGGGTGGTCTGCCCTTCTTTAGGCTCAGATTCACGCATCAGATTTTGTAGCGCGCCACGTACTCCTGCAAATTCGCGGAGGTTTGCTTGAGGCCGTCCGCCGATCCGGCGATGCTCTGGAACGACTCCAGATGATCGCGGCAGGCCTGCGCCAGCTTGTTGCTGTCGGTTTCCGCCTTCCGGGCGATATCCTCCAGCTCCAGAATGGATGCGCTGACTTCCTCGGAGCTGGCGGAGAGCTCCTGGGAAGCGGCCGAAACCTCCTGAATCTGCCCGGAAATGCTGCCGGTCGATTGGGTGATGGAAGCAAAGGTTTGACTGGCGGTATGGATGGATTCCCGGCCAATGTTTACCTGGGCGACGCTTTCCGCCAGCGTTTCCACGGCGTTCCGGGTGTCCGTCTGGATCACGGCGATGATTTCATTGATGTGCTCCGAGGAGAGGCTGCTCTGCGCCGCAAGCGCGCTGATCTCCTTGGCGACGACGGCGAAGCCCCGGCCGTGCTCGCCTGCGCGGGCCGCTTCGATGCTTGCGTTCAGGGAGAGCAGGTTGGTCTGATTGGAAATGCCCTTGATCGCTTCGGTGATCTTGTTGATTTCCTCCGAATTGGCGCTCAGCTTTCCGACGGTATCGGAAAGCGCCATGACCGCCCGGTGAATCTGGTCCATCTGGGAAACGGCGGCCGACAACACCGCGTTGCCCTGCGTGGCCTCCCGCTCGGTGGAAACGGACAGCTCGGAAACCAGCGCCGTGGACTCCGAAATCCGCTGAACGCCAAGCGATATTTCCTCCATGGCCCGCGCCGTTTCCGACGTGCCCACCAGCTGCGCCGCTGCGCCCCCCGCGATCCCTTCGGCAGCCCGCGTTGCGATGTTGATGTGATGAGCGGCGGCGTCCGCCTGGTCCGTCAGCTTGCCGCTTGCGCCCGCCACCTGGCCGGTGGCCGTTTGGGCCGCCTCTATAAAGGAGGAGAGGGAGGACCGCATCTTTTCAAAGATGCCCGTCAGCGCGCTGATTTCATCTTTGCCCTTGACCGTCAGAGGCTGGCTCAGGTCGCCCTCTGCGATGCGTGCGGCCGCTTCCGTCAACCGCCGGATCGGGCCGGAGAAGGCCCGGATGAGAATAACCGCCGAAACGATGCTGAAGATCAGGCTGATGGCCTGAATCAGAAACAGCCCGGCATTCAACTGCTCCGTTGTTTTCAGTGTATCGTCCAAAGCGGCGCTGATTTCCTCGGCGTTGGAGGAGGCGAGCTCCTCCACGCTGTTCGTAATGGCGGTGATGACCTCCATGCTTCCTTCGGTGTTGTTCAGCGATTTTTCAAACTGCTCCAGAATGATATTGGCCTTTGCGCCATTTTCGTCATCCAGCCTGGCGTATTCCGCCATATTGTCCCGAAACCGGCCGCTCAGCTGGCCAAGCGTCTGCTCGACCTGGTCGGGCGGAAACAAATCGGTCATGGCCAGTACCTGGTACGTTTGAATCTGGGCGAGCAGGTTTTTGGCCTGATTGGCGAGGTTGAGGGCATGCAGCGATTCCGTTTTCACTTCCTTCAGGTTTTGGGATTGCCGGGCGGAGGAGTAAACGAAGAAACTTACGCAGGCAAGCAGGAGAACGATAAGAATTCCGTAAGATAGCGTGACCTTGGTTTTGATTTTCATGTAAAATGCCCCTTTTGGCGTGGTGTCTGCATCTATATCGACAAATTTCGACCCCCCTATTAGCGACTTAATAATTTTTCATTTATTGCGTGAATCCGGCGATGCAAAAAACCGTCTCTCCGGCGGGAAAGACGGTTTTGCAGGGAAGCCGGGACTGCGGTTACGGAGCAAATAGCCCTTTGCCCCCGGCAGTCGGCAGCTCGAACGACCAGTCCGTTTTATACCACCGGTACAATCCGGTTCGGGTCAGGGTAATTTCTGCGGGGAGCTCGCTCATGCCTTTGAAGACGAACTTTGGTTTCCTTGTATACTTTGCGGTGATGAGATTTTTTTTGCCCGGTTCGTAGCTGTAATTGTCCCCGACGTCAAAGAAAACCGGATAACGCCTGCCCTTGTTATCGGCGGCCTCCCAGATCGTCCGTTGGGCGTCGTTTCCCCATTCGCCTTCCACGTAAAGCGCGCCCTGCGGCTCGGATTCCGGGGAAAGTCTGCTGGGTTCGATCTTCATGGACAGGAGTCGCAGGGAATCCCCTTCCTTTGCAAAGACAGCCGGCTGTCCTTCGTCAAGTGCTGCAGGCCGGAAGGTGACGGCCGAATCATCCCGCTCGGCGATCTGGTAGCCGTCAAGGACAAACCGGGGCTTTTTATCGCCAGGGGGAACCAGCGAGGGATTCATAAAGAAATGCCAATTGATCCGGTTCTCCCAATTGTCGATTTGGCCTACGGGGTCATTGTATCGGTCCGTCGGGCCGGTTTCCGTCTCAAAATGATAAGTCAGGAAATGATCCGGATAACGGCCGGCAAGCCGGCCGAGCGCTTCTTCCCTGGGCGCACTGGTGATTTCCAATGCCGATGCGCTTGGGGTTTTGATCAATCCTTGGGCAATGACCTCCAACCCGTGAGGGGAGACATACCGTTTTTCGATGGGATATTTCATGGAGTTGGCATTGGCTTTGGACAAGTCCACTTCCACAGTGAAATTCCACTTTCCCGTAACAGGTTCAACAGCCTCCGGAGAGGTGGGAGTTGCTTTTTTCTCAAGCTTGTCAAGCTGCAGGATTAACTCCATTTGGTCTCCATAGGCGGGCTGATCAAAATTGTAAACAAACTTGTCCACCATGTTGGAGCTGGAGTCTGCTACACTTCCGCGCCATACACTGACAGGTACTGCTCTGGAATTTGACTCTTTTCTCACAAAAATTTGAATGTTCTTGTCGTAGTCAAGGTCTTGTACTGCGCCTGTCACCGGCTTTCCGTCCGGACCGGTTACCTTCAGAGCGAATACCAGCCGAAGGGAGTCCGCGATCACCTCGGTTATTTCCACGGTATAGCCTTGATCCGTTACCGACAAGCCCGGCTGGAGCACAAATCCTTGTTCCCGGGCTGCTTTCATACCCGGGTCAACATAGACGCCCGGGCTGAACAAGCTACGCAAAATGTCCGCCACAGTGGGATGGGCAAAAAACAGAATGCCACAGGCTACCAGAAGCAAGACGGCTGCTGCCCAGCCCTTCCGCCGCATGGAGCTGCCGCGCCGTTTTGGGCCGGCTTTCGCGTTCCGGGCAGAAAATACGCCTGCTATATCGGAGTCTCCTCCGGCGGAGGAGACGGGTTCTTCGATTTCCGCGCCGCCCAGCGCCTCGATGACACCGGCCGTAAAGGAAGCGGGGAGCCGCTCTGCAAACAGCGTCTCCCGCCAAGCGGATTGCTCTTCGATTTCCTTGTCAAAGAGCGCACGGCATTTGGCGCAGGCGGTCAGGTGCTTTTCCAGATGCTCCTGAATATGACCGGAAGGGTCATGAACGGCTTTTTCCATCTGTGCAGGGGTGAAGCATTTCATAAACTTGTCCCTCCCTCAGGGTCCACTTTTTCCGCAGCTTTTTTTTCGCCCGGTAGATGCTGTTGCAGACCTGGCCCTCCGACATTCCGGTTACTTCCGCTATTTCCGCATAACTCAGGTCCCGGGTGTATTTCAGCAGGAGCGCAATCCGGTACTTTTCGGGCAGGGTACGGATCATGCGGAGAAGTTCTTGCTCCCGTTCCCGTTCCAGATAACGCGCCTCCGGCGTTTCGGCGGTCCGGCCTTCGGGGTCCGGCTCCGAAACGGAATGCGAATCGCTGCCGCGCACATGATCTTTTTGCGTGTTAATGGCGATCCGGTAGAGCCAGCCGGCCAGACTTTGCTCCGGGTTATGGCTTTTCAGCTTGCGGTAGGCTTTCAGAAAGGTTTCCTGGGTCAAATCCTGCGCGTCCGCCGGGCTTGTCCCCATACCAAGCAGCAGGCCGTAAATTTTGTTTTTGTAATGCTCGACAATAAGAGCAAAAGCTTCCGTCCGGCCGTTCAGAACCTCTTCCACCGCCGCTTTTTCCGTGATCGGGTCCATGTTTGCTTTCCTCCTTTCCGGTTGTGCGTTGTCGACATGGATAAGACGGGCCGTCAGGATGGAATCTCTCACCTTTCGCAAAAAAAACCGGCAGTTCCCTGGGAAGGGGCCGGGTTTCATCGGGTTCTATTATCTTTTGTTCGCTTAGGCCGTCCGCCCGGCCGCCTTTCGCCTGCCGCGCAGCAGAAAACCGAGGGCCAGAGGAAGAAGCACGGCGAGGAGCGCCAGACTCCAGCCGATATCCGACCAACGGACCGCTTCATCAGCAAGCAGGCGGTAGTAGGCATAGAGCGAGTATGGAAGGGCGACGCCTGCCGCGGTCCAGACGCCGGGCGTGTACATGCGCAGGTAAAGCGATTGGGCGGCATGGGTGAAAACATGCAGAAAAAACAAAGCGAGCGCGGCCAAATACAGCGGGTAGAAGGCGAAGAACACCGCAAGCGACGTGCAAAGAACCAGAATGGCGTAAACAAACAGCACGTCGGCTGCAAACCGGTGCGTGGTCATGCCGAGGGAGGGGGCAATCGCTTTTCGGGCAAACGCAGGAAGCGCGGCCAGCACCCGCTCGCGCCGGAGGCGGCTCCACCGTTCAACGGTGAGGATTTCCTCAAAATCATGGAACATGAAGAGAATGGGAAATAGCCAGAGCAGACTGGCCGGGTCGATTCGCGTATTCAAAATGGCGAGCATGCCGAACCCCTCCTGATTGGCCGTCTATGCGGCCCGATGATTTAGGCCAAAATGCCGTTCAAAAAAAGCCGCGCCAGCTCGGCCCCTTCCGCCGCCGTCCGTCCTTCGCCGGCGGGAAGAAGAGAAGCGACGCGCTCCACCGCTCCGACCACCGCTTCGGCGGCCAGCTCGGGGCGTAAATCGGCCCGCACCAGGCCGAGGGCCTGATTCCGCCTCAGATTGGCGGCGATCTGGCCGGCGATTTGGCGGCGAAGGGCTTCTCCTTCGGCCCCATGCAGGGCGATCTTGGCGAGGTCTGCGTGTTCGCCAAGAAACGCCAGCAGAGCGGTCATGGAGCGGACGACAAAGGCTTCGACCTGCCCTTCCGGCTGGCCGCCCGCCTCTTTGCCCGCATCGGCCAGCAGAAGCATCCGTTCCTTGAAGCGTGCCACAAGCTGAGCCTGCAGCTCTTCCTTGCTTTTGAAGTAGAGGTAAAACGCCGCTTGCGTCACGCCGGCGCGGGCGACGATTTTGCTGACCGGGACGGCGTGGTACCCGTGAAGCGCAAACAGCTCCGTCGCGGCCTCCAGCAGCCTCTCCCGGGTGGCTTCTCCTTTTGTGCCTGCCATAAGCGAGCCCCTTCCGTTTCAAAAATAACTAATCAGTTAGTTATATAATAGAGCCGCTGAAATGGAAATGCAATCCCTTCCCGGCGAGCGGCCGGAACTTTTTTTGATGCGGAGGACAAAGGGTGATAAGCTGAGAAAAGAGTCCAATTGCAAACGGGGGAAAGACAGATGAACGATTTTGCCAAACTGCTGGAGCGCTACGCGGAGCTGGTGATCAAGGTGGGGGTAAACGTCCAGCCCGGGCAGGTGCTGATGGTGCACGCGCCGCTGGAAACCGCGGAGTTTACGCGCCATATTGTGCGCAAAGCTTATGAAGCGGGCGCCAAGCTTGTCCAAATGGAGTGGGAGGACGAGGCGGTGACCCGCATCCGCTACGAATCCGCCCCGGACGAGTCTTTTGGCTATTACCCGCAATGGTATGCCGATATGCTGGAGCGGTTTGCCGAAGAGGGGGGCGCGGTGCTGCATATCAAGGTGCCGGACCCGGAGCTGTTCCGCGGAATCGAATCAGACAAGGTGGCCCGTCAGGTCAAGGCGGCCGCTTTGGCCCGGCAGAAGTATCAGGCTTACACGCGCAACAACAGGATCAGCTGGTCGCTGATCAAGGCGCCGACCCGCGCCTGGGCCGGCAAGGTGTTTGCCGACCTGCCGGAGGAAGAGCGGATCGAAGCCATGTGGGAGGCGGTATTCGCGATGAACCGCATCGGCTCCGAAGACCCCGTGGCCGCCTGGCGGGCGCATATCGGCCGCCTGAAGGAAAGCCAGGACCGGATGAACGCCAAGCGTTACAAGAGCCTGCACTACCGCGCGCCGGGAACCGACCTTCGCGTGGAGCTGCCGGAAGGGCACCTGTGGCGCGGAGGCGGCGGGGAGAACGAAAGCGGCGTTTATTTCGTGGCCAATATGCCAACCGAAGAGATCTATACGATGCCGCACCGCGCCGGAGTGAACGGCTATGTGACGAGCACACTGCCGCTGAACCTCAACGGCCGGCTGGTGGAAGGCATCAAGCTGACGTTCCGGGACGGCAAGGTGACCGAATACGAAGCCCGTTCGGGCCGGGAGCATCTGACCTCGCTGCTGGATACGGACGAGGGGGCCGCACGCCTCGGGGAAGTGGCCCTGGTGCCGTACGATTCCCCGATTTCCCGCATGAACCGGGTGTTCTACAACACTGGCATCGACGAGAACGCTTCCTGCCATTTTGCGCTCGGCAGCGCCTATCCGTCCAACATCGAAGGCGGCACCCAGCTGAGCAAGGAGGAGCTGATGAAAAGAGGAGCGAACGTCAGCCTGACGCATGTTGATTTTATGGTGGGCTCGGCCGAGCTGGAGATTGACGGCGAGCTCCCGGACGGCACGGTGGAACCGGTGTTCCGCAGCGGCAACTGGGCTTAAAGGAAGAGGGCTGCAAAAAGCCGCACGCATGCGGCGCGGGAAGAAGCGGCGCGGCGGCGGAAGCGGACTGCAAAAAGGAAAACAAAAGCCGGCGATCGGGAAACCGTTCGCCGGCTTTTCGCTGCTTGCGTTAGGAGGGGGAACCGGCGGAGGTCTGTTCGGCCGGGGAGGAGACGACGGCTTCGCGCAGGAAGGTTTCCACAAAGGCGGGATCGTGCAGCCTGGACTGAAAGCGGTCCCGCCAGACCGTCTTGCTGCGGAGCGAATAGAGGGCGTCTTCTCCGCCCAAAAGGGCTTCCACCGTCTTCCGCTCTACCGTGAAGGTACGGTCTTCAAACCGGTAGACGAGCGTCTGCAAATTGTCGATCAGCATAAACTGCGCGGTGGAGTTGTATACCAGCATTTGCTCCCGCTTGACCTCCTGAAGCCCGGCGAAAGAAACCGTGTACTGCATTTCCGCAGTCAGCCGGTCGGGATAGAGCTGGTACGTGCGCGGAAGCTCCCGCAGCGGAAGCGAGCCGTTCAGATGACTGAGATTGGAGAAGTCCCCCATATAGGGGCTTTGATAAACCAGGGAGCGGCCGATATCGTGCGTCAGCGGGTCGTTCTGCTCCGCTTGATACTGCCGTTCCCGCTCCGCCTCATGCGGCTTGTAAATCCCTTCCACGTAAGCCAAGCCGAGCAGTCCGGCAATCAGAAGAAGGGCCATAACGGCTCTCTTTATCCGCATGTCAGTCCGTCACCTCGCATTTCGAAACCAGCCGGACCGCCCGGCGAAAGAGCAGCGGAACCGCCGCAAAAAAGAAGGGGGCGGCAAACTGCAGTCCGACCTCATAGAACTGGTAGGGGCCGTTAATCCGCAGCGGGCGGCCAAACCAAAGATCGCTGCCGAAAAAAGCGGCGAAGGTGGCGGCTGTCGCGGCGGCTGCAAACAAGCCCCAAACCGTCCAGGCCGTCCGGCTCCTCCGGCGCGCGCGTCCGACGTTCACTTGCTTCGCTGCTTCCTCGTTTTCTCTTCGCACTCTGCCCGCCAGCAGATACCATACCCCGCACACGGCCGCGGCGCAAATGAACAGGCCGTTCAGCCAGGCGCCGAAGGGCGCCAGACGCAGGGGGACGGTCGCCACCCACAGAATCAGGCTGTAGAGCAGCGCGCTTGCCGCAAGCTCATGCCGGTAACGGTTAATGTAAACGACCGGCTGGTCGCCGATCAGCGGCCCCACGTCGCGCACCGAATCCATGGCCAGGCGGACCGCTTCCTCCCGCGCCATGCCGTTTTGCACGCAGTCCTCCACCTTGGCGCGGAGGTTGCTCAGAATCTCCAGCTTCAGCTCGGCTGTGGACCGGGTATTGTCCTCCTTGGCAAAAAGCCGGTCCACATAAGCTTTTAATACGTCCGTTTCCGCCATGACGCGTTCACTCCTTTTCCTCTTGGATCAACAGGTCGATGATGTCCCGGGCCTTGCGCCATTCCTCCACGTTGCGGGTATAGCGGGCGCGGCCTTCCTCCGTAAGCGAGTAATATTTTCTTCGCCCGCCCTGCGTCTCCTCGCCCCAGTAGGAGCGGATCAGCTCCTGCTTTTCCAGGCGGCGCAGACTCGAATAAAGCGTCGGTTCCTTCAGCTCGAACCGGCCGGCGCTGCGCATCCCGATGTCTTTGATTACGCCGTAGCCGTAATTGTCGCCCCCCGCCAGCACGCGCAAAATAATCGTGTCGATGTTGCCGCGGACCAGGTCGCTGTTGTGCTCGGAGTCGTTCCCCATAGACGACCGTTCCTCTCCATCGTAGAATTGTCGTTTTCCATGAACTGATTATAATGTAACGCATATAACTATGTCTGTAAAGGTAATATGTCTAAAAAAACCTTCTCCTCGCCGAAACGATGGAGAAGGGGAGAAAGCGTTACAAGCTCGGCTGATTGATATGGCCGTCGAGGTCGGCAAGCGGGTTTAGCCGCTCTCCGCCCGGCTGCGTTCTGGCGAATACAGCCATTGAAGCGCATCGAGAAAATGAAGCTCGAAGTACACGGAATCGTGCGTTCCCTCCGGGTGCTCAACATAGCGCAGCCGTTCCGGCCGGTAGCCGAGCAGATAAAGGACCGGAAAGCCGGTGGACGGCGGTTCTGCTTCGGGGACGGCGACCGAGAGCTCGTATTCCCTCTGCGAGGAACGGGAACGAAGCCTTTTTCGCCAAACGCCCGGCGTTTCGGTTTGCCGCCAGCCGGACTCGGCGTTTGTGCCTTCGCCGGGGGCTGGAGGCGGGAAGGGGATAGGCATGGCAGCGTCTCCTTTGCTAGGTTTGGTTCGGGTTGGGGCGGGCGTTCCGCTGGGCGTCGGGGCTGGTATGACGGCGGCGGTTTTCCGCCTTTTTGATAGGAATATACCGGTGCAGCTCCAGAATAAAATGAAACGTCGCGAAGGCCAGCATGCCGTAGACGCCCATCAGCACGGCGGGGACGGTCCGCTGGCCGGCAAACCCGAGCGACAGATTGGCGGCCAGGCTGCCTAATCCGGCGGCGGCGGTGATTACGGACCAGCGGGACGGGGCATCGCGAAAGCCCGGCGGCCGGCTGCGCAGCCGCTGGATGTGGCCCCGGGCGTAGGCGAAGAAGCCGGCCAGGTACAGCCCGAAGCTGCCGACGGCGTAAAGCGGAGTGCGCAGGCCCAGCCCGTGATAAGCGAATTTTTGCATCAGGGTCATCAGTCCAAGCGAGATGACAAGGCCGAACACGCCGCGAAACAGGATGTAGTTGACCTGGAGCCGGGCGGGGGCGATGAGCAAGGCTGCCGCCCAGAGGTTCAGCGCAAGCACCGGCGGAACGACCAGCCAGGCGTAAAGGGGCAGGAAGGGCTGCGCCGCAACCGGAAGCAGCAGAAACAGATCCAGAAAAAGAAACACAAGAATGGCGGTGTTGTACCGGATTCCTTTGACCGGATACAGGCGCATATACAGCTTCCAGGATTCCGGATGGAAGCCGTCCGGCACCGGGTCCGCCGCGGGCGGTATTCTCTTCCGGGGGTTGTTCATGTGCGGCATGTGCCCAATCCTCCGTTACGACGATCTGTCGGTAATCGTGATGCGTTCGCGCGCGCTCCATTCGCGAAGTTCGGGTTCGGGCAAAGCCCGCTTTTTCCTTTTTTTAACGTTAGCCACCCAAGCCCTGGCGGGCACCACTGAAAGTGAAAATAAAGTTGCGCTATTTCAGGGTGGATTTTTTGGCTATGCCGTGGTCCCATGTCCATCACGCGCCGGGAGCTTTGTGTCATGGGGTGCCGGAAGGGGCCGGACAATTTCTAACGGTTGCCAGCGAGCTTATTTGGCGTAAAACGAGACATTTCAAAATCTAACGGTTGCCAGCGAGCTTATTTCGCTTAAAACGAGACTTTTCAAAATCTAACGGTTGTCACGGAGCTTATTTGGCTCGGAGAGAGGGCGTTTTGGTCTTTTCGGGGCAAATAAGCGCTTCCGCAACCGTTAGAAATGGAAACAGGTTTTTTTGGGCGAATAAGCGCTGTGGCAACCGTTAGCCACCCATGCCCTGGCGGGCACCACAGACTATGGAGTTGCGTTATTTTCAGGGTAGAAATTGAATTATTAATGGAAGAAACATGGGAATTCTCTGGAAGAAAGGAAGGCGAAAGGATGTCCAGCAGTGCAGGAGTGGTGTAAGCTTTCGCTTTTTCGGATTTTAACGGCCACTAAGCGGGTATCAAAATGCCTGGAACCTGAAAGCGGCCCGAAGTCCCGGCATTCCCCTTGGTCGCGACCCAACCATTCTATTAAAATACCTGGTTTAATTTATATAGCAAAAATGTTCTTCCCGGGCAAACGCTGTGGATTTGGTTAAAAGAAAAGGCAGGAGCAAAAATCAACGATTGACAAAAAGGGAATCGGCAAGTAGGATACGTATAGATATATATCCAACTTACAACATCGGAATAAAGGGGATGAAAAAAGATGGGGGAGCAGCAGCCTGATGTGGTGCTCAATAACAATCTGTGGAGCGCCATCGAAACAAACTGGATCAGCATTCTCATCGCCCTTGTGGTGATCGGGGGCCTTCACTACCTGGCCCGCAAACGCGTGGGCTTTGGGACGCGGGTTCTGATCGGCCTGGCCGTCGGGCTTATCGCCGGCATTGTGCTGAACACGAACGGATGGAATTACGAAGTGATCAGTACGATCGGTACGATTTTTGTCAGTCTGATCCGGATGCTCGTTATTCCGCTCGTGTTTGTTCTGGTCATCAACAGCATTGCTTCGATTTCCAGCCTGGAGTTTTTGCGGACCATCGGTTTGAAAACCATCGGCTGGTTCGCCCTGACGACGGGCGTCGCAGCGATCATCGGTCTGGTCGTTGCGCTGGTGGCGAATGCAGGAGCCGGCATTGAGCAGGCGGTTCCGGAAGGGTACGAGGTGCGGGAAATCCCCACGTTCTTCCAGGTTATTCTGGACCTGGTGCCGTCCAATC
Organism: Gorillibacterium sp. sgz306347; assembly: GCF_059735245.1. Lineage (NCBI taxonomy): Bacteria > Bacillati > Bacillota > Bacilli > Caryophanales > Paenibacillaceae > Gorillibacterium > Gorillibacterium sp. sgz306347. The sequence continues at coordinate 39,049 of NZ_JCAPET010000028.1, read as the reverse complement.
CGTTTAACGAAGCGGCGGAGGGCAAAGTGGTGCCGATTCTGATCTTTGCCATCTTCCTCGCTGTGGCGATCGTGCATGTGGGCAGCAAAAAGCCGGACGCCGTGGCGCCGGTGCGCGCCTTGTTCGCTTCGCTGACGCAGGTGCTCCACCAGGTCGTCAAATATGTCATCCGTCTGACGCCTTACGGGGTATTCGCCCTGATCACGGGCATGGCGGCGCGCTACGGGCTGGATACGCTCCGGCCGCTGGCAAGCATTATCTGGACTTCCTACGCGGCCTTGATCCTTCATTTTGTGCTTGTGTTCGGCGGCCTGGTGTTCTTCGTCGCCAAGGTTAACCCGATTAAATTCTTCAAAAAAGCTTATCCGACGATCGCCGTTGCCTTTACGACCCGAAGCAGCTACGCTACCCTTCCGGTTAACCTGGAGGTTATCACCAAACGGCTGCGGGTATCCGACCGGATCGCCAGCTTTGTGGCTCCGCTTGGCGCATCGATGAACTTCAACGGATGCGGCGGCGTTTGGCCGGCCGTGGTCGCCATCTTCGTGGCGAACGTGTACAACATCAACCTCGGCATTTCCGATTACATTTTGATTGTGGTCGTCAGCGTGATTTCCTCCGTCGGCGTCGCCGGCGTGCCGGGACCCGCTTCGATTGCCACCACGGTAGTGCTTACGGCCATCGGTCTTCCGCTGGAAGGCATCGGCCTTGTCATCGCGGTCGAGTCGATCATCGACATGGGCCGCACCGCGGTTAATGCGACGGGCACCACCGTCACCGCGCTTCTCGTCGCCAACGCGGAAGGTGAATTTGACCGCGAAGCGTTTGACCGCGACGAGGAGGAAGAGCTGGAGATCGCGACGGCCTAACCGGCCGGACGCGGCGGCTCTGAAAAATAGGGGCGGACCCGGTAGGGTTCCGCCCCTATTTTATGACGCGGGTGTCCAAGCGGCCGCGCTGGCCCCGGTAGAACCGCGGGTGTCGTGCGGTAACGTTGGCCCATCCGAACCGCGGACCAGCGGCGGTGCACTGGCCCGGCCAAACGCCGATAGCCGCTTCGCTTCAAAGGCCGCTGCAAGTTCAGGCTCCAGCTGTATGCGCTGCTGAAAAGCGGCGCATGCTGCGACGGAGCCGGACTGGCGTAAACGATGAAGGCTGTCCCGCAAGTGATATGCTCCTCCCAAAGCCTGTTACGGTAGGGGAGCATATCTGACTGGGGACAGCCTTTTTCATGTCTTTTCGGCTTGAATGAAAAAATGAGCGAAATCCTGCAGCAGGCTAAGAGAAGGTCAAGCTCCGGGTCTACGCCTTCGCTGCGGCCCGTTATTCCTGCAAAAATGCAGGAATAACGGGAGCACAAGGGCCGCTTTTCCGATATTGATGCGATAATGCAGGATTCTTTGCCAGTTACAAGCGAATCGCGGCCTTTAGGAAGGGGAATGCTGCACATTCGCAGCATTCTTCCTCCTATTGCACGTTCTGGGCCGTAAAATGCTGCACATTTGCATCTTTCTTCTGGCTGCGGTCAGGGTTCGACGTCGTCCATGCCACTGGTCAGGCCGGCGCCGAAGCTCGGGCCGCCTTTCTTGCCACTGGTCAGGCCGGCGCCGAAGCTCGGGCCGCCGTACTTGCCCGGTCAGGGCTCGACGCCGAAGATCAGCACGCCGTTCTGATAGACGGTGATTTTGTTCCACTCCGCGTAGGAGGTGGAGCTTCCGTTAAACGAATAGTCGTCGGCCAGATTGAAATTGCTCCAGTCGGCTTTGTTAAAGCGGAATTGGATGTCACCGCTCTGGCCTCTGGCCGGAATGGACCCGGCCGCCGGAGCAAAGCCGATCTGCAGGTAGCGGTCCGCGCCGGTCCGCGCCGGCGTTACCGCAGCGAAGGAGCCGGTGATGTTGGCAGCGCCCGCCTGCGCGTAATCGACGTGGAACTCGTTTCCGGGCGTGCCGTCGTTGGTATACCAGTACCGGATTGTGATTTCGCTCAGCTTGACCGGAGAAGCTCCGGCATTGACCAGATTCAGCGAAGCCCGAACCGAGTTTTCGCTTGCGCCCTGCGTGCCGGCTTTATAAAGCACCTTTACCGAAGCCGGGGAAGCGGTGGAAGTCGGCGTTGGGGTTGGCGTGCTGCCCGACGGTTCAGGGGTCGGCGTATTCCCCGAAGGCGCAGGAGTCGGCGTCGTCGGGTTCGGCGTCGGCGAAGGGGCGAGCGTCTTCATGACGCGGTTCAGCATCGCCTGCTTCGGCGCGTTCCAGCTGGACCAATCGTCCAGCAGCAGACCGCCGGTATCCCCGCTGTTCGGGTTTAGGCTCCAGTAAGTCCAGTACAAATCATTGGCGCCGATGTAATCGATCAATTTGTTCTGCCATTTGCCCTCTACGCTGGACGTATCGACGCTGCGCCCGCCGAATTCGCCCACAAGCACGGGGGCGATGTTTTGCTTGCTGATGTAGCCCCAGTATTTGTCCCACAGCGCCGGCATGTTGTCCGGAAAGGAAGGATCGCTGAACCAGGACTGCGAGGCAACGCCCGGGCCGTAATCGTGCGGGGAGTAGACGAGCCGGTTCGGAACGTCAAGCCGGACCGGGTAGTTCGCCGCGCCCAGCAGGTTGCCGCCCCACCAATAGCCGCCCGTGGTGCCGGCGACGTTTTTCTCGACACCCTCCACGAGGATCAGCCAGTTCGGATTAACCGAAAGAATGGCGTTGCCCGCGCGCTCGGCGGCAAGCCGCCAGTCGGTGGCCAGGTCGCCGGTGCCCCAGCTTGCGGGGCCGTGAGGCTCATTGTGCAAGTCCGCTCCGATAACGGTCGGATTGTTCAGGTAGCGGGCGGCAAGCATTTTCCAGTCGCTGATCCAGCGCTGCTCGGAATACGCCGACGTGTACCACAGCTCGGATTGGCCGCCGGAGTCGGGGCGGTGGCGGTCGAGGAAAATTTTAATGCCCCGCTGGCCCGCTTTTTCCACCAGCACGTCCATGATCTGGACGGGAGAGAGGCCTTGCAGATCCGGGTTTTTCATGTAATCGATGCTGTTGACCTTGGAGGAGGCGTCGAACATTTGATTGCAGAACGGCAGGCGGATCAGGTTGTAGCCGTTTGCCTTGATCTGGTCCAGCACATCGTCCATCGAGCGGGTCCAGAGGCCGTGAGGGGAATAGTTGCCGGTTTCGAAGCCGAACCAGTTAAGCCCGTTAAATACCGCGGGCTTGCCGTTCGAATCGACGATCCGGTTGCCGGATGTGTGGTAATACCCGGCTGCCGCAGGCTCGGCGGCTTTGACGGACGAGACGATGCCGACGGCCGACACAAGCAGAACCAGAGCCAGGCCGAGGACTGCCCATCGGAAGCGGGAAAGCTGTTTCATCACTTGATTTACCTCCGTTCGGATTAAAGGAACGCCTTTCATTCTAGCGAAAATGGGAAGCGTTTACAATGATGGAATATACAATATATTACAAATAAACCGACCAGTTTTTGTTTGTTTTTGGACCTGGGCTGCATTGAAAAAAGAGTCCCGTTTCCGGGACTCCTATAAGCCGGGCCGCTTCCGCCAGCAAAATCATCTGTTATATTTCATCGCGGCGGATATTCCTGAGCAAGTCTGTTACATTACTGGGGGTCGGACAGTTTGCGGGAGCGGGACTTAATGCTGGCTGCATCGGCTATTCCTAGTAAGGCTGTTCCGCTTCCGCGCGTCGGTACTTCTCAGCAAGTTTGTTACACTTCTATGAGTTGGGTACACCTCAGCAAGTCGTTACACTTCCGCGCATCGGGTACTCCCTTGTAAGCCTGTTCCACTTCGCGGGTCGGGTACTTCACAGCAATTCGTTACGCTTCCGCAAGTCTGTTACTCCTCGGCAAGCTTGAACTCGGGGTTGGTGATCTCGATTTTGCCTTTGAGCCCGTCGCTCAGGTAAACCTTGTCGTCCGTCGTGATAAAGACCGCTTCAACGTCGTCCAGCTCGTTGGCGTGCTGCAAGCCTTTTTCAAGCCCGTACCCGAACAAGGTGTTGTCCAGTCCTTCGCCTTTCATGGCGCCGTCGGTGATAATCGTCACGCTGGCCAGGTTGTTCTCGAACGGATAGCCGGTGGCCGGGTCCATCAGATGATGGTAGCGCACTCCGTCTTCGATGAAGAAGCGCTCGTAAATGCCCGATGCGACAACCGCCTTGCCGGTGACTTTCATGGTGCCGATATGCGCGCCGCGGCTTTCGTCGGGGTTCTGGATGCCGATCGTCCATTCGCTGCCGTCCGGCTTGTTCCCGACGGTGAGGAGATTGCCGCCCATGTCGATGATGGCGCTGTTGATGCCGACGGATTTCAGATATGCAGCGATGCGGTCGGCTGCGATCCCTTTGCCGGTGCCGCCGATGTCGAGGGACATCCCCGCTTCGGGCAGGTACACGGTGCGCTTGGCGTCGTCCAGCTGAACCTTGTGGTAATCGACCAGAGCGACCGCCTTTTGAATGTCGGCATCGGCGGGCTTGTGCGCGCCTTCGTTTCCGACGCCCCACAGGTCCACCAGCGGGCCGACGGTCGGGTCGAACACGCCGCCCGAGGCTTCGGCGTCCGTCATCGCGGCTTTGACCGCATCGTAGGTCGGCTGCGACACCTGCACCGGCTCCCGGCCGGCGGCGTCGTTGACCTTGCGGATTTCGCTGTTTGCGTTTTCCCGGTTCAACTGGTCGTCCACTTCGGTCAGCAGCTCTTCGATATGCCGAAAGTTCTCATCTGTGACTTTTTCATCATAGACCTTCACGGTGACTACGGTTTCGTAAACAAAAAAAGTTTCACTTATCGGAAGCTGGCCGCTTCCCGCCGGAGCGGAAGGGCTGCCGCCCGGAGCGGCGGTGTCCTTGCCGCAGCCGGCGGCCAATACAAGCGTCAGCAAGACGGCCGGCAAAGCAACGCGCAAACGCGGAAATGAATTCATGAAGCGCCTCCTGGTGGTTCGATTTGTTTCTTTTTTAAAAAAGCTTATGGTAAGATTATAACAAAGCGTCTGTCGCGGCAATTGTGATTTTTCTCATAGTTAGCCCCTGGTTCAACCCGGATAATAGTGAACAACGTCACAATCTTTTGGTTGGGAGCACATCCATGAAAAAAGCTGATTTATTGCTCTACGCCGTTGTTTTGGGCATCGGCCTTTTGTTTATTGTCCCTCTTTTCCAAAGAGACAAGGGGGGCCCCGACGAAGGCACATTATACGCTAAGGTCACTGTGGATGGCAAGCTGTATCAGATGGTGGAGCTCGGAAAAAAGGAGCAGCAGTTCGAGATTCAAACGGAGTACGGGTACAACCGGCTCACGGTTACCGATAACGGCATCGAGATGACCGACGCCGACTGCCCCGACCTGCTCTGTCTGACCTTCGGGCATGTGCACGACATCGGCAAGACGATCGTCTGCCTGCCGCATCGCCTGATGGTGGAGATTGTCGGAGGGAGCGGAGAGGGGGGCGCCGTCGATGGGGTTGCGGCCTGAGAGGGGCGAGCTGAAAAAAGCGGTCCTGATCTCCATTTTCGCTTCGGTGGCTGTGGTGCTCGGCATTGTCGAATCGTTCATTCCGTTTGCCATTGCGGTTCCGGGAGCGAAGCTCGGCCTCGGAAACATCATGGTTCTGACCTGCCTATACTATTTTAAAGGGAGAGACGCCGTCTCTCTCATTGTTTTGAAGACGCTGCTGACGTCCTTTATTTTGGGCACCTTTTCGACGTTCCTGTTCAGTCTGTTCGGATCGCTGGCGAGCTTTCTGGTGATGTTTTTGCTGCTGCGCTTCGGTAAAGACACTTTCAGCCTTACCGCGATCAGCGTCGTCGGCGGGATTGCGCATAACCTCGGCCAGCTGGGGGCGGCGGCGCTGGTGCTGGGCACCACGACCATTTTCTATTACCTGCCCCTGCTGTTCGTTTCGGGCATTGTGACCGGGGTATTTGTCGGCATCGCCGCCAATTACCTTGTGGTGTCCATCGGCAAGCTGGGCGTGCTGCGGCAGGTATTGGGAGGGACATCCGCATGACGGAAAAGGAGCAACCGGTGCAGAACGGGCGCACGGATATGATCGTGCTGGAGAATGTCAGCTGTGCGCATACGGACGGCGGGGAGCCTTTTCTCCGCGGCATCAGCCTGCGGGTGCCCGAAGGGCAGTGGATCAGTCTGGTCGGCGCGAACGGCTCCGGCAAGTCGAGCCTGGTCAAGCTGCTGAACGGCCTTCTGCCCGCTGCGGGAGGACGCATCGAGGTCGCCGGCATTCCGCTCGCGGACGGGACGCTTGGGTCGATCCGCGAGCGTGTGGGCATGGTATTTGCGAACCCCGACAACCAGTTTGTCGGGCTCACCGTCGAGGACGATATTGTGTTCGGGCTGGAGAACCGGATGCTTGAGCGCGGGGAGATGGAGGAGCGGCTGCGCCGTTATGCGGAGGAACTGCGGATCGGCCATCTTCTGGAGCGCCATCCGGCGGAGCTGTCGGGCGGCCAGAAGCAGCGGGTGGCCATTGCCGCCGTGCTGGCGATGGAGCCGCAGGTCGTCGTATTCGACGAAAGCACCTCCATGCTGGACGAGCAGGCCAAAGGCGAAATTGTCGCCGTTATGGACCGGATGCGCCAAAGCGGACGGTACACGATGATCTCGGTTACCCATGACACCGATGAAATTATGGCGACCGACCGGATGATCGCCCTCTCGGACGGCACGCTGGCCGCCGACGGCGATCCGCGCGAGCTGCTTCGGCAGGAAGACCTGCTGCGAAAGCTGAAGCTGAAGCCGGCGTTTGCGCTTGACCTGAGCGCCCGCTTGCGGGCCGCAGGGCTTGCAGCCGGGCTCCATTCGGACGGAAACCAACTGCTGGAGGACCTATGGGCATTGTATTCGAGCAGGTAAGCTATACGTACGGAAGAGGCTCCCGCCAGGGACAATTGGGACTGGACGGGGTCGACCTGGAGCTGGCCGAAGGGCGCTTTACGGCGGTGCTCGGCGCCTCCGGCTCGGGAAAATCGACGCTGCTCCAGCATTTCAACGGCATTTTGCTGCCCGATTCAGGGCGCGTGCGCATTCTGGACTTCGTTCTGGAGCCGGGCAAATCCGGAAAGGGAATGGGCGCCCTGCGCAAACGGGTCGGGCTGGTGTTTCAATTCCCCGAGCAGCAGCTGTTTGAGGACACGGTGGAAAAAGACATCTGCTTCGGCCCGCTCAATTTCGGCGTCCCCGAGCCGGAAGCCAAAGCGGCGGCCCGCCGAGCCGTGGAAGCGCTCGGCCTGGACGCAACGATTTTGCAGCGCAATCCGTTCCAGCTGAGCGGCGGGCAGATGCGCAAAGCGGCGATCGCGACCGTGCTTGCGGCCGATCCGGACGTGCTGGTGCTGGACGAGCCGACCGCGACGCTGGACCAGGCCAGCCGCAGCGAGCTTCTGGAGCTGCTGGCGCGTCTGTGCCGGGAGCAGGGGAAAACGGTCGTGCTGGTCACGCACCGTCTGGAGGAGGCCCTGCCCTGCGCCGAGGACTACGTGGTCATGCACCGGGGCCGTGTGTCGTTTCGCGGATCGGCCGACGAGCTGCTGGCTCGGGCGGATCTGCTGGACGAAGCGGGGATCAAGCTGCCGGAAGCGACGCGCTTTCTCCGGGGGTTCGCCGAGCGCTTCGGCGTTCCCGTTCCGCCGGGGGTTCACTCCCCTGAGGCAGCGGCAGCTTTTGTCCTGAATGTTATGCAAAAGAGGTGACCCTGAGTATTGGCTAACCGGATGATTGTCGGCAAATATGTGGACGCCGATTCCTGGGTGCATCGGCTCGACCCCCGGTCGAAAACGCTCACCATGCTTGTTTTTCTTGCGGCGATTTTCCTCGTCGATTCCTTTCTTCAGGCCGCGGCGGTGGCCCTGTTCGCCGTCGTGGTGATGCTCAGCACGCGGATTCCGTTCGGCTACTTCGTCCGCTCGCTGAAGCCGCTCTTGTTTTTAATGGTGTTTATTTTTCTGTTTCATCTCTTGTTCGAGGCCGGCGGCACGCAGTTTGTCGATCTCGGCCCCATCAAGCTTTACGCCGGCGGGCTGGTGAGAGGCACCTTGTCCGTCATCCGGATGATCCTCTTCGTCACGTTTACCGGCATCCTTACCTTTACGACGCCTCCGCTGCGCCTGACGCAGGGGCTGGAGGATATCCTGACACCGCTGCGCTGGGTCGGCGTGTCTCCCCGCAAGCTGACGCTGATGCTCAGCACGTCCCTGCGGTTTATCCCGACGGTCTTCGAGGAGGCGGATAAGATCCTGAAGGCCCAAGCCTCGCGGGGCATGGACATGAGAGACCAGCCGCTGGTGAAGAAGGCCCGCCTGCTGATCGCGCTTCTGGTTCCCGTGACGCTGGGCGGCATCCGCCGGGCGACGGAGCTGGTCGATTCGATGGAAGCCCGGGGCTACCAGCTGAACAAACCGCGTTCGCGCTATCACGTTCTGGTCTGGAAGCGGAATGACAGCCTGCTGCTCGGAGCCGCGCTGCTCCTCGTTGCAGTCGTTGTCCTGATTTAGAAAAAAAGGACCTCGCTCTCCACCTAGGTGTGGAGAACGAGGTCCTTTTTGGGTTGAGCACGTTCCATGCGGGACTCGTTCGGGAAAACCTTCAGGCTCGGTTATTTCGTAAAATAATCGAGGATCAGCTCCAGATCGGCATGGGCGGGGTGCCCGCTCAGCTTTGCGATGACGGAGCGCGCCCGGCCGGTATATTTCCGGCTGAGCTTCATCGTCCGCTCAATGGCTCCGCTGGACGAAATCCGGGCGATGACGCGGTCAAACGCTTCGGGCGAGGAGCCCGGGCCGAGGGCACGGATTTCGTCTCCCAAGCCGGGCACCTCCAGCGCGTAAAGCACCGGAAGCGTCACATTGCCGTTGCGCAGATCCGCTCCCGGCGGCTTGCCGATGGAGGAAGCCGTTTCGCGGTAGTCCAGCACGTCGTCCCGAATCTGGAACGCCATGCCCAGGCATTCGCCAAACCGGTGCAGCAGCCGGGCCGTTGTTTTGTCGGCGCGGCTGAGCTCGGCTCCGGCCCGGAAGCAGTTGGCCATCAAGAGGGCCGTCTTGTTCCGGGTTTTGGCCAGGTATTCCGGCAGGGTCAAATGAAAGTTAAACCGGTTGACCAGCTGCGAATATTCCCCCCGGCACAAATCCATGACCAGCGAAGCGGTGGCCGAGAGCTGCGACGGCGTTTCCCGTTCCAGCCGCTCGCGCGCTTCCCTCTCCCATGCAGGCCGGTCTTCGTCCTCCAGCGCCCACTCGACGGCCCGGGCCATCATATAGTTGGCGATATGAACCGCCGGGCGGACGCCGACCGTTTTGTGCAGGGTCGGCTCGCCGCGGCGCAAATCGGAGGCGTCGATGATATCGTCATGCACGAGAGAAGCCATGTGCAGGTATTCCAGGATAGCGGCCGCTTTTATCGTTTGCTCCGGATTGGGGGACGGCCCGAAGCGGGCGCCCGTCATCACCATCATCGGGCGCAGCCGTTTGCCGCCCGCGCGGATCAGCCGGGTAACGCCCTCGGCGATGACCGGCTCTTCCGCCAGGTCGGGGTCCCGCCGCACCACATCGACAAGCGCTTCGTTAAAGGCGTCGAGATCGATGCGCAGCGCTTCATGAAGTTGCATGGGTACCCCCTTGATGCGCTTGGCTGTGAAGGTAGTGCCGGAAGCCTTCGAGCAATTCGGCCCGCGCCGCCGCGAGCGGCAAACCGCCGGCCAGCCGGATTTGAATCCGTTTGTGAACGGGGGAGAGAAAGGCCAGCAGCTCGGCCTCCCGATGCTGAAGCAGCCAACGGATGTACAGACCGAACAGGTAATCCCCGTCGAGCAGTTTGCGCGTAAGCGTTCCGCTGTCCGCGGGGTTGAGCTCCCCGTGGCGGCGAAGCGCCAGGTCAAGCAGCAGGTAGCTGCCCAGAATAGCGGTTCCGCGCTTTTTGCCCAGGGCGTGCGATTCCAGTAGGTCCGCCATTTCCCGCAGTTGCTCCGGCTCCGCGTCGAACGCGATTCCGACCTCGGGGTTCAACTGCTTCTGCAGCCGGGCGACCGTGTCTTGGACCAGCTTTGTATCCATCATTCCCATTCCTTCACGCATAATCGTCCGCGTTGATAAGGAGAGAGTAACCTGCCCGGGGGCCGGTTACTCTCTCGGATGAAAGCAAACTCAGTCGGCGTACAGGTAGTAGCGCCGGACAATCGGCAGTTTTCTCCAAATCCGCTTGAGGCGCGGATAGACGTAGTAGTCCAGGCCAAGCGTGCTGCCCGATCCGCCGATCAGCGCGACGGCTGCGAACAGGTACCAGAGCATTTCGTAAGGAGCCATGCCGGACATCCAGATCATAACACCCATGCCGATGGTGATGATCGCCGAAGGAGCGGTAAACAGGCCGACGATCAGCAGGGCGCCAAAGACGATCTCGGCGCAGATCATGCCGGTTTGGAATACGTGGGCGAGCGCCGTATAGTCGCCCGACGACGTATAGAAGAACGTGTTCATCATCCAGTCCATGATGTCCTGGATCCAGTGCCATACCGGCAGAGCGGATACCGCCTCGGCGGTGGACTCGCCGGACGCTTGCGAAACGGCGGCGACGGCGTCGACCGCCTGCTGCGTCGCTTCGCCCGCTTGCTGAGAAGCGGCCGCAATGGCGTCGGCTTTGTTCGGAGACGCCGGAATCAGGAAGATCCGGTCCGGGTCGTCCAGGACGCTTTGCAGCTTATCCCAGCCTTCCTTGAACCACATCACGCCGACGAAAACGCGCAGCGGCACCAGCCAGAAGTTCGGGGACCGTTTGGAGAAATGGCCGCCCACGAAGCTTCTGCGGTTGCGCACGTGGAAAATTTCGTGAAGCAGGTAAGAATAGACCTTGTTAAAGCCGCAAACCTGGAACAGGTAAAGCATGTTGATCATGTGCTTCGCAAACATCGCGAAGAATCCGGTCAGCTTGAACATCATGTTCGGCAAGCCGACATTGGCGACGCCGTAGCGGCTGCCGATGCTGACCATCATGCCGTGGAAGGTCGGGTTGTAGCTCTTCAGCGGTTTGTTTTTGATCTCCGCTGCGATGTTGTGCGCGATGAGCGGAGCAGCCGCTTCGGCGTTCTCGACCATTTGCGGCACGGGAGCGGAGGCGCCTTCCGGAATATAGAAAATGTTGTCCCCGACGACATAAACGTTCGGACGGTCGGGAATTTGCAGCTTGTCATTGGTGAGCAGGCGTTTCCGGCCCTTTTGCTCAACATCGAGGCTGCCGGCCAGATCGGACCCTTCAACCCCCGCCGTCCAGATGACGGTTTTGGAGTTGATCGTCTTGTCCCCGACAACGACGCCGGTTTCGGTTACGCCGGTGATCTTCGAGCCGGTGATGATGTTGACGCCCAGCTTGCGCAGGTACTTTTCCGACTTTTTGATCAGAGAATCCGGGAGGATAGGCAGGATTTTGTCCATCATGTCCACAACGTACAGCGTCACTTCGGAACGGTCGATGTGGTGTTCCTTGCACAGGTCCTGCACGTATTCCGCCAGCTCGCCGATCATTTCCACGCCGGTAAAGCCGGCGCCGACGACGACGAAGGTCAGCATTTCCTTGCGCTTCTTGGGATCGCGCTCGGAAACCCCTTTGCGGAACATCGTGAGGATTTGCTCTCTCAGGCGAACGGCGTCATCAAAGGACCAGAGCGTAAAGGCGTGCTCGTCGGCGCCCGGAATGCCGAAGAAGGTCGGCTTGCTGCCGGTTCCGATGACCAGGTAATCGTATTTGTAGTTTTTCTCCGCGCCTTGAAGGGTTTTGGAGTCGAAGTCAATGTGCGCGATATCGTCCAGAACGACATCGACATTTTTGAAGCCCGCGAATACCTTCTTGAGGTCGACTTTAATCGAATCTTCCTCAACCCGGCCGGCCGCCACTTCATGCAGCTCGGTGAGCAGGGTATGGTAGGGGTTTCTGTCGATGAGGGTGATCCGTACATCACGATGTTTTTTCAGCTGCTTGCCGAGACCTTTGGCTGTCAGAATGCCGCCGTAGCCTCCGCCGAGCACGACAATCTCTTTCATACGTTGCACCTCTCTCTATTTAGTCGACCAGAAGGCCGGTTTGCACCGGCCTTTGGGATGGGATAACCTATTATTCTTGTAAAAAATCGCTGTTTGGAAAAACTTACTTCGCTTGATCCAAGGCTTGCTTCGCCAGTTCGGCGAACGCGCTCACGTGGACGGATACGCCCGCGATTGCGTCGGTTTTGCCTTCGCCCGTGATGGTGATGGCAGCCGGATCTTGTTTTTCAACCAGGAAGTTGGTTGCGGCAGCGGATTGCTCATGCCATTCGGAAGAAGCGCCGCCTTCTTTCATGCCGTATTCACCGGCTTTGGAACGGGTGAATTTGTCGGTGCCGCCGTCTTTGTGAACGCCGCTCCATTCGGCTGCAAAGATCTTGCCGTTTTGGATCGTGATGTCCACCGTGTCTTTCCAGCCGCTTTCGGCGTCGAATTCGGCCGCTTCGGCATGGTAAACGCCGTCTTTGTAAGGACCGGCTTCAACCGGACCCGCGTCGAGGGCTTTCTTCGCCAGCTCGGCGAGGCCGTTTACGTGAACGGATACGCCGGCGATCGCGTCGGTTTTGCCTTCTTCGTTGGTCGTGATTTTCGTCGGGTCTTGCTGTTCAAGCAGGTATTGCTCGGCCAGAGCGGCTTGCTCGTGCCATTCGGAGGAAGCGCCGCCGGCTTTCATGCCGTATTTGCCTTGCTTGGAATTTTCTTTCTTGTCGATGCCGCCGGTTTTGCTCAGCGCGCTCCAGTTGACGGAAGTGATTTTGCCGCTTTCCACTTTCAGGGCGACCGTTTCTTTCCAGCCGGTTTTGGCGTCGAAGTCGTCGGCTTGCGCATAATATACGCCGTCGGCATAAGCGCCTTCCGCCGGAGCGGTGGAAGCGGACGGAGCCGTCGATGCCGCCGGGGACGTCGTGGCTGCCGCCGAAGCGGACGGGCTTGCGGATTCGGCTGCGTCGTCTTTCCCGCCGCAAGCGGCAAGCAGGCCGGCGACCAAAGTCATGGATAATACAACTGCGGATGTTTTCTTCATACTAAAAAAAGCCTCCCTTAAATAATAACCCTGATTTCTGTGACAGTTTTCACATGCCGATAGATTATACCAATTCTATCGGCATGTCGTTGTGAGGAAAGTCACATTTTTGGAATCGGCAGGCCGACCAAATGAGGCTTTCCGGCAAACGGGGCCAGGTCCACCGCGGAAAACCAAAGAATTTTGGTTCGACAAAATCCTTTAAAAACTTTTTTATTCGGTCATGAAGCCCCTCCCGTCCCCTGATATTGATTCTCAGTGTCTAGCATAGCAGAATTAATTGCCGTGGACAAACACTATTTACTCATTATATCATCACCGTGAAACGATAGAAACCTCACAACCAGAACAGGATGAAAAAAATGAACGTGAAAAGCTTCCTCAAGCTTGTCGAAATTCAGACGAAAGTCGCCAGCATGTTTCCCCTTGCGATCGGAACGGTGTACGCCGTATTCCGATTCGGCCGGTTCGACTGGCTGCATTTTCTGCTCATGTTCGTTTCCTTGCTGTCGTTCGATATGGCGACAACGGCGATCAACAACTACATCGACTATAAAAAAGCGGTCAAAACGACCGGGTACGGGTATGAGACATTTAACGCAATCATCCGCGATCGGCTGAGTGAAAAGAAGGTCCTCGCCGTCATTTTCACCCTGCTCGGCATCGCCGTGACAGCCGGTATCCTGCTGGTGCTCACCAGCGACATCCTGGTGCTTTTCCTGGGCGGGCTTTCTTTCTGCGTTGGGATTCTTTACACGTTCGGCCCGGTGCCGATCTCCCGGATGCCGCTCGGGGAGCTGCTGTCCGGCCTGTTTATGGGCTTTGTTATCATTTTTATCTCCGCCTTCATCCACTCCGAAGCCCATGAACTGGTCTGGCTCGATTGGGGCAGCCTGACCGACGGTTTTGTCGCCCTGCATATGAATATCGTGGAAATCGCGTATTTATTCATGATTTCCATGCCCGCGATCATGGGCATCGCCAACATTATGCTGGCCAACAACATTTGCGACATGGAGGACGATCTGGAGAACAAGCGGTACACCCTCCCGCTTTACATCGGCCGGAAAAACGCGCTGAACCTGTTTGCGGCGCTTTACGCGAGCTCCTATCTGGACCTGGTTGTGCTCTATCTGCTTGGCGTTCATCCGCTGCTGCTGGCGCTGGCGCTGCTGACGGTTTTTCCTTTGTACAAAAACATCAAACGGTTTCGGGAAACGCAAGAAAAGGCGAACACCTTTGCCTTGTCGGTGCAAAACTTCGTGCTGCTGAGCGCCTCCCGCGTGCTTCTTCTGATTGCAGCGGTGCTTCTCGGCCTGTAGAGGGAGCGTCCCGGCTCCCGCGGAGACCGGGCGATCTTTCTTTGTTCCTTTTTGCTGCGGTGCACCGTGTTTCGGTTAGCCCCTTCCGGGGAAACCTAAATGATAGTGGGACAAACGCCACGCGGCGGGGTAAGGATAATACGGAAGCTTTACATACCGTTTTCAGAGGAGATGAAAGGGATGAACCTGAACCGGCTTCTCAGCGTCCTTTCCGTGCCAGGCCTGCCGCCCGAAGCGGATGTTTCCGTCGGCGAGCTCGCCTTCCATTCCGGTGCCGTGAAGCCGGGCGATCTGTTTGTGGCCATTTCCGGCAGCCTCGCCGACGGCCACGGGTACATCCGGGAAGCCGTGGAGGCCGGAGCCGCAGCCGTCGTCGGGGAGCAGGCCGTAGACAGCCTCCCCGTTCCTTATGTGCGCGTTCCGGACGCCAGGCGCGCGCTGGCGCAAATGGCGGCGGAGCTGTACGGCTACGGCGCCCGCGACCGCGTTACCGTCGGCGTAACGGGAACAAACGGCAAGACCACGACGGCTCATCTTATCGCGCATGTGCTGGAGCGAACCCGCGGCTCCTCGATGCTGCTCGGAACCGTGGAAAGACGGGTGAACGGACAGTCCGAACGTTCTTCCATGACCACATACGATGCGGTGCAAACCCAGAAATGGCTTCGCGAGAGCCGCGACCCGCACGCCGTACTGGAGGTGTCGTCGCATGGACTGGAACAGCACCGTGTAACGGGAGTAACGTTTGACTACGGCGTCTTTCTCAATCTGAGCCGGGAGCATCTCGACTATCACCGGACAATGGACGGTTATTTTCGCTCGAAGGCGCGGCTGTTCGATCTCTTGAAGCCGGAAGGAGAGGCGGCGGTGTGTACGCACTGCCGCTGGGGTACCCGGCTTGAGGCGCTTTTGCGGGAACGGGGAACGCCAATGGTGACGTTCGGGGAACGCGACAGCGACACGCTGCAGCTGTTGGGGACGGACGGAGGGCTGCGGGCGGGCTTTCGTGTCCGCGAGAACGAAACGGGGGAAACCTGCGACTATCAGGTTCCGCTGCCGGGCAGTCACAATGTCTGGAACGCCATGGCGGCCATTCTCGTAGCCCGGCGGCTCGGCGTGCCGCACGAACGCATCCGCGAAGCCCTGGCGGAGTTTCCCGGCGTGCCGGGGCGGCTGGAGACGTTCCGGCATCCGTCCGGCGCCCTCGCCGTAGTGGATTATGCGCATACGCCGGACGGGCTCTTGCAGTGCCTGAACGCTGTAAAGGCATACCGGCCTCGCCGAATTGTCCACGTGTTCGGGTTCCGGGGCAACCGGGACGAGGCAAAGTGGGAAATCATGCTGAAGGTTTCCCGCCGGTTCAGCGACCGGACCATTCTGACCTTCGACGATCTGAACGGCGTGCCGCGGGAAAAAATGCTGGAGCGCTACGCCGCTCTGGCGCAGTACGGAGCGACTGTCATTCCGGACCGCACGCTGGCGCTCCTGTCCGCCTGGAATCAGGCGCGGAGCGGCGATTGCATCGTGATCACAGGAAAAGGGCCGGAGGAGTATAAGACCGCGTTCGAGCTGAACTCCCGCTCCGACCGGGATACGATTCTTTACCTTCAAGGGGAAGACGGTCCGCAGATGGAGCTGTGCTGAGCCCGGCCGAAGACATAAAAGGAGCTGCCCGCAGGCCGTGACGGCCGGGCAGCTCCTTTGCCTCATTTTTTCGGGTTGATCCGAAAGGTAAAGCTCCATTAGGCCTTGCTGCCGGAATAGCGCCCGCGGTTCTCGGTTACGGTGACGTCGAGCTGACGGGCTTCGCTTTTCTTGAGATCGGCGGCTTTCAGCTTCTTCCAATAGTATAATAGAATTACCTTTCGCCGTCATGCCCTGGAGGTGGGTAGATGCCCGTAAAACTTGTGGCCGCAAAATGCAAGGATTATGATGAAAGAAAAGCCCCCGGCTCCCGTGCTGCGGGAAACCGGGGGCCGGCGGATTCAAGCTTCTTTTTTTTCCAGCAGGAACAGGTCGATGACATGCTTGACGCCGTCCTCGTTGTTGCTCCGCGTCACAAAATCCGCGATCGCCTTCAGCGGCTCGATGGCATTGCCCATGGCGACGCCGAGTCCGGCGGCCTCTAGCATTTCGTGGTCGTTCCAGGAATCCCCCACGGCGATCGTTTCGCTCAGCTCGCAGCCGAAATGGCGGGCCAGGAAGGCGAGAGCATGGCCCTTCGTGCCTTCGCGGTGCATGATTTCGAGGAAATGCGGCTTCGACTTGGTAATGTGGACGTCAGGGCCGAGGAGCTCGCGCAGCTCGGGAGCGATTTCGTCCAGATAAGCCGGGTCGTCGATAATCAGCAGCTTCGGGGTCGGCTGCTTGAGGGCCTTTTCGAAATCCGGTTCGATGTAGTAGCGCGTCCGGTTCAGCTCGGCGTAAGCCTTCAGCTTCTCATTTTCTTCCCGGGCGTAGAGCTTGTCGCCGATATAGGTCTGAAGGTGAAGGTTTCGTTCCAGGCAATAATGGAGCAGCTTGCGTGCGGCTTCTTCCGGCACATAGCGCTCGAACAGCACCTTCTCGTCCAGCAAATTTTTGATCAGAGCGCCTTGATAGGTGATGATCGGGACGTTCAGGCCCGTTTGCCGGGCGATCGCCTGGGCGGAGGCGTAAGCGCGTCCGGTGGCGAGCGTGACGATCACGCCGGCGGCGACGGCTTGTTCGAGGGCCTCCTGGGTGGCGGGCGTCACTTCTTTTTCGTCGTTGATGAGGGTATCGTCGATGTCGATGGCAATCAGTTTGTACATAGGGTTTTCTCTCCTGTTTCGTTTTTCTGTTTTTCTCATTGTACCGTTTATGCGGCGAATTTCAATCCGGCCCCTCGAGGGGGCTTTAACCGGCGCGGCCGACGCGCCCCGAAAGGATGTTGAAGCAAGTGACTGGCGTAGAAGCAAAAACCAAGCAGGGCCTCGTTCAGGGCACGAGGGAAAACGGAGCGTTGGTATGGCGGGGCATTCCTTACGCCGAGCCGCCCACGGGGCCGCGCCGGTTCCGGGCGCCGCGAAAGCCGGCGGCCTGGGAGGGCGTTCGCGACGCGACGGTATTCGGGCCGCATTGCCCGCAGCCGGTTCGGCCCAGCGTCAGCGGGCAGTACCGGAACGATCCGCCGCCGCAGTCGGAGGACTGCCTGTACCTGAATGTCTGGGCGCCGGATCAGCCGGGAGAAAAACGGCCGGTCATGGTATGGATTCACGGCGGCGCGTTCCGCAGCGGGGCCGGCAGCCTGCCGCTTTATGACGGGACCGCGCTTGCCGTAAACGGCGAACTGGTCGTGGTGACGATCAATTACCGGCTCGGGCCGTTCGGGTTTCTGCACCTGTCGCCGTTCGGGCATGGATACGGCTCCAATCTCGGGCTGTGCGACCAGATCGCAGCCCTGGAATGGGTGCGCGACAACATCGCCGCCTTTGGCGGCGACCCGGAACGGGTCACCGTGTTCGGCGAATCCGCAGGCGGCATGAGCATCGGGGCGCTCATGGCGATGCCTGCGGCAAAGGGGCTGTTCCGCCAGGCGATCATGCAGAGCGGCAACTCGCTTGTTCTTCCTCCCCGGAAGGCCAAAGCGGTGGCGGAAGCGTTCCTCCGCGAGCTGGGTGTATCGCCCGGGGACGGCGAAGCGATCGCCGGGCTTCCGACCGCCGCGATCATGGAGGCGGCGGACCGGACATCCCGCCGGCTGGGGGATTCCGTGCTCGGCCTGGCCTTCCAACCGACCCTCGATGCGGCGACGCTGCCGAAGGAGCCGGTTGAAGCGGCGGAGGCGGGCGAAACGCGGGGGGTGGCTCTCCTGATTGGCACCAACCGCGAGGAGGGTTCGTATTTCATTCCCCCGGGCACCCCGGGTGCGCCGCCAGAGGCCGTGCGTCAAGCGATGGCCGGCATGGCGGATGCCGGACAAGTGGAAGAACTGCTGGACAAGTATCCGATGACCGGAGACGGCCAGGCCGAGCTGATGACCGATCTGGTCTTCTGGGGGCCTGCGGTCCGCTGCGCCACCGCCCAGTCGGCCGTCGCACCTGTGTGGATGTACCGGTTCGACTGGCATGTGCCGGACCATCCCTTCCTCGGCAAAGCGGTGCATACGGCGGAGATCCCGTTTGTCTTTCACAACTTGTCGCCGCTTGCGCAGCGTTACGGAGTGACGCCGGACCGCCGGGCGCAGGAGCTGGCGGACCAGATGCATTCGGCGTGGATCTTTTTTGCCCGGACGGGCAACCCGAACACGCCGCTTTTGCCCGAATGGCCGGCATACGAACCGAACCGGCGGGCGACGATGATCTTCGGCGGGGAAAGCCGGACGGAGGACGACCCGGACGCAGCCAAACGCGAGTGTCTCGTTCGTCCGGGCGCCGCTTCGCGCGAGGTCGAGCTCGTGCCGATGACGGAGGAGGAATTTCTCGCGTTCCGGGAGCTTTCGCGGCGCGGCTACGCCGAAGAGAAGGCGAAAGGGGGCGCATGGCCGGCCGGGGAGGCGGATGCCATGGCGGAGGAGGAGTACCGGCGTTATCTTCCGGAAGGAAGGGGGACGCCCGGCGCGTTTTTCTTTACGGTAAAGGAGACGGAAAGCGAACGGGCGATCGGCTGTATTTGGCTGAACGTTCAGGAGAAGGACGGGCGGAAAGAGGCATTTCTGTACGACATCGTGCTCTATGAGCCCTACCGGGGACAGGGCTACGGCAAACGGACCATGGCTGCGCTCGACGAGGCGGCGCGTCTTCTCGGCGCCGGCAGGATCGGCCTGCATGTGTTCGGGCACAACCTCCGGGCGCTCCGCCTGTACGAAAGCGCGGGGTACCGGATAACAGACTATACCATGGCAAAGCCGCTGTAGCCTCAGCCTCGGCTGCCCGCTGACACATTTCAAAAAAGGGAGGGCCCAAGCGTGGCATTTGGAATACGGCGGAAGGAACTGGCGGAATGGAAAGCAGCGGTACGCGGCGGCGAAATCGCCTTTTTGACGCACTATTGGTACGACCCCCGCTTTCCGGAGATGCAGACGGTGACCAAAGTGGGCTGCTCCGATGTGAGCCGTCTTGCCGAATGGTGCCGGAAGCACGGCCTCCCGCCCCGATACATCCATCGCCGCACGGATTGTCCTCATTTCGATCTGATCGGCCCCCGCCAGCTGGAGATCCTGCGTCTTGAAGGACAGTGGGACCAGATCGAACGGTTCGGGTTGTACAAAAATAGCTCCGGCTAAAGCATGGCGAATTTGTGAACGAAGCTGACAAACTGCAGGGAATGGATGCCGATTGGCTCCCGTTTCCTGCGGTTTTTTCTTTTTCGTGCGAAGAATTTCCCGTGAATTCCTGAATGACCGCACCGATAATCTCTATTTTTCCGTACGTTAATGCGGTTACATAAGGTTTTTGTGAGGATTTTTTGACGGAAAAGGCGGCAGAACCGGATAAATCTTCAAAATTGTATTGCAAACTCCGTTCGTGTCAGGTAAATTTACGTAAGAAAGCTGTCTTGCCCGGAAAACCGGGCGGACGGCCGGTCAGATCGGCGGAATCGCCCCAGGCATCCGTCTAAACCAGAGGAGGAGAAGAATGAAAACTAGGGGTGGAGTATGGAAACTGAGTCTCGGGCTGGTGTTTGTCCTGGCCATGGTCATGTCGGGATGCTCGAGCTCGGGCGGCGGCAATTCCGCCGATGCGGACGCAACGGCCTCTGCGGCGCCTTCCGCAAGCGCGCCCGCCGCAAGCGCGGACGCAGGTGCGGAAGTGTCGGGCGAAGGCGTTGCAAACCCGCGTGTCGCATTTGTCTACATCGGGCCTCCGGGAGACGGCGGATACACGTATCAGCATGATCAAGGCCGGCTGTACATGGAGAAGGAGCTCGGCATCAAAGCCGACTTCGTCGAAAACATTCCGGAAAGCGCGGAAGCCGAGCAGGTCATCACCGAGCTGGCGCAAAACCACGACATCGTGTTCACCACCAGCTTCGGCTACATGGATTTTACCTTGAACGTCGCGAACAAATTCCCGAACGTCAAGTTCATGCACGCCTCCGGCTACAAGACGGCGGAGAACATGGGCACGTATTTCGGCAAGAACTACCAGGCCAGCTATCTGGCGGGGATTGCCGCGGGCAAAATGACGAAATCGAACACCCTGGGCTACGTCGGCGCGTTTCCGATTTCCGAAGTCATCTATAACCTGAACGCCTTTACCCTTGGTGCGCAAAGCGTAAACAAAGACGTGAAAGTGCAAGTGGTATGGACGAATACCTGGTACGACCCGACGATCGAAAAGCAGGCGGCGATCAGCCTTCTCGACAAAGGGGCCGACGTGCTGCTGGCTTACCAGGATTCTCCCGCCACCCTTCAAGCGGCGCAGGAGCGCGGCGCGTTCGCGGGCGGCAACGATTCCGACATGTCCCGTTTCGCGCCCGACAACTACCTGACCAACCCGGTCTGGAACTGGGGCCCGTATTACGTGAAGGCCGTGAAGGCCGTCATGGACGGAACCTGGAAGAGCGAGCAGTACTCCGGCGATATGGCGGACGGCATGGTGGAGCTGGCTCCTTTCGGAAACAAGGTTCCGGACGACGTCAAGAAGCTGGTGGAGGACGCCAAAGCCAAAATCATCGCGGGCGGGCTGGACGTATTCAAGGGGCCGATCAAGGACCAGTCCGGCGCCGAGAAAGTGGCGGAGGGCAAAACCCTCACCCACGATGAAATCCTGAGCATGAACTGGCTGGCGGAAGGCGTGGAAGGCTCTCTTAAATAATCGGCCCGCCTCCCGGGCTTCGGGCGGCGGATGGATGAACGGGAAGGTTCCGCACTCGGGGACCTTCCCCCTCTTTATACAAACCCTCAACGGTCAAGGTTTGCAGGTTGGCAAAAGAACAAAGGTCGCTTTTTCAGCTTTAGTTAGAAGGGGGAGCTCGGAAGAATGCTGGACCAGGCGGTGGAAATGCGGCGGATTGTCAAGCGATTCGGTCCGGTTGTGGCAAGCGATCAAGTCGATTTTTCGGCAAACGCGGGTGAAATTCACGCGCTGCTGGGCGAGAACGGAGCGGGCAAAAGCACGGTCATGAGCATGCTGTCGGGTTTGTACCGGGCCGACGAAGGGGAAATCTACCTTCACGGAAAGCCTGCCACAATCCGGTCGCCCAAAGACGCGGCGGCCCTCGGGGTAGGCATGGTGTTTCAAAACTTCAGGCTTGTGCAGAGCTTGACGGCGGCGGAAAATATCGTGCTTGGCGAAAAATCGTCTTTTTGGCGGGGCAGCAAGTGGATCAAGCAAAAGCGGGAGGAAATCGGGGAGCTGGCGCGGCGCTTCGGGCTGACATTCCCGGTCGACCGGCCGGTGTGGCAGCTGTCGGTCGGCGAGCAGCAGCGGGTGGAAATCGTCAAGACGCTGTACCGGGGGGCGGACATCATCATTCTCGACGAGCCGACCTCGGTGCTGACGCCGGGCGAGGCCGAGCAGCTGTTCGCCACGCTCCGCAAAATGCGGGACGAGGGCAAGACGGTTCTGCTGACCACCCACAAGATGAAGGAAGTCATGGCGTCTTCGGACCGTATCTCGGTCATGCGCAAAGGCAAAATGATCGCTACGCTGCGGACGGCGGACACGAACGAGCGGGAACTGGCGCGGCTGATGATCGGACGCGAAATCAGCATCGCCCGGCAGGAGCGCGTTCCTTCGGAGGGCTCCGTGCTTTTGGAGGCGAGCGGTCTGGAGGTGGTAGCGGAGCATGGACGCAAGGCGCTCGACGGCTTGAGCCTGAACGTCCGCAAGGGTGAAATCGTCGGCGTGGCCGGCGTGGCCGGAAACGGACAGAAGGAGCTGGCCGAGGTGCTCACGGGCATCGGCGTCTGGAGAAGCGGCCGCGTGGTGTTCGACGGCAAGGAAATGAAGCCGGGCTCCATACGGGGCGCCATTGAGGCGGGCATTTCCCATGTGCCCGAAAACCGGATGAAAACCGGGCTGGCCGGGCGGCTTGGCGCGGTCGACAACCTGCTGTTCAAATCGTATCGCGGCAAGGAGCACTCCGTATACGGCTTTCTGAAGGCCGCCAAAAACCGCGGCTGGTCGCAGGAGCTGGTGGAGAAATTCGACGTAAAGACCCCGTCGCTCGATGCGCCCGTGCAGCAGCTGTCCGGAGGCAATCAACAGAAGCTGCTGTTTGCGCGCGAGGTCAGCCAAAACCCGAAGCTGATGATCGCCGTCCATCCGACCCAGGGGTTGGACGTGGGTGCGACGGAAGGCGTGCACCGGCTGTTGATGGACCTGCGCAGCGCCGGCAGCGGCGTGCTGCTGATCTCGGAGGATCTCGACGAGCTGCTTCAGCTCTCGGACCGGATACTGGTCATCTACAACGGAAAAATCATCGGCGAAGAACGCCAAGTTGATGAAGCGGACCGGGAGCGCATCGGCATGCTGATGGCCGGAATTCGCCAGAAAGAGGAGGCCGCAATATGAACCGACAGCCGCTGCCGGAAACGGGCGCGCCGGAAACCGCCGCTGCGCCCGCCAAGAAACGCCTGTCCTTCCGGTTTGACTTTAATCCCGCCTTGACCCGGACGCCCTGGTGGACCCCCGTAGTGTCGGTTTTGCTTGCGCTTCTGGTCTGCGCGGTCTTTATCGCCGCCAACGGCATGAACCCGCTGACCGTTTATGAACGGATGCTCAAAGGAGCGTTCGGCTCGTCCTACGCCCTCACGGAGACGCTGGTCAAGTCGATCCCCCTTCTGCTGATCGGCATCGGCATTTCGGTCGCCTACCGGATTTCCGTCTGGAACATCGGAGCCGAAGGCCAGTTCCTGATCGGGGCGATGGGGGCGACGGCAGTTACGATTTATTTCCCCGGCCTTCCGGCGTTCTGGTCCATCACGCTTATGATCGTGTTCAGCATCGCCGCCGGCGCGTTTTGGGGCCTCTTGACGGCAATTCCGCGCACGCATTTTCAGGTCAACGAGCTGATTACGTCCCTGATGCTGAACTACGTGGGGCTGCTGGCGATGGAATACGTGGTATTTGGCCCCTGGAAGGACCCGCAGGGCTTCAACTTCCCGGGAACGCCGCTGTTTACGGCCGAGCAGTCCCTGCCGGTACTCGGCTCGACCCGGCTCCATCTCGGGCTGGTGTTCGGCCTGGTCTTGGTGGTTGTTTATTTCCTGGTCATCCGGTTCACGCGCTGGGGATACGAGCTGCGGCTGCTCGGAGCCAACCCGGAAGCCGCGCGTTACGCCGGTATGCCGATCAAAAAGCACATCATTCTGGTCATGCTGATCAGCGGGGGGCTGGCCGGCTTGGCCGGCATGACGGAAGTGTCGGGCGTGACGCATAAGCTGATGCAGGGCATTTCGCCCGGCTACGGCTATACCGCGATCATTGTCGCCTGGCTCGCCAAGCTGAATCCGGTGGGGCTTCTGGTTTCCTCCGTCTTGTTCGGCGCGCTGATCGTCGGGGGCTACAGCGTTCGGACCATCGGGCTGCCGTCCTCCATCTCGGAAATGCTGCAAGGCGCCATCCTTTTCTTTCTGATCGCGGGCGACATGATCAGCAAGTTCCGGATGCGCCGGAAATAGGAGGGCTTATATGGACGCTGCGATACAATTGCTGGTCGCCGCCATCGCGGCGGGGACACCGCTTCTTTTGGCTACGCTCGGCGGCATTTTGAACGAACGGGCGGGCATTATCCAGCTCGGCGCCGAAGGCCTCATGCTGATGGGGGCCGTTACGACCTGCCTGGTGTACATCCGCACCGAAAGCCTGATGCTGGCGCTGTTGTCCGCTTTGCTCGTGACCGCAGGGCTCGGCCTGCTGCATGCCTTTCTGACGGTCACGCTGAAAGCCAACCAGACCATGTGCGGCCTGGCGCTCACCTTGTTCGGCGGCGGGTTCAGCGCGTACCTGGGCCGCTCGGTCAGCGGGCTGCCGCTTCCGGGCTCGCCCCCGAAGCTTGCGCTGCCCTGGCTGGAGCCCGTGCCGGTTCTGGGCGACATTTTCGCCAGGCTGGACGTGCTGACCTGGGTCAGCTTCGCGCTTGTCATCGTCCTGCACCTGCTCATTCACCGCACTTCGTTCGGGCTGCACCTCCGGGCCATCGGGGACAGTCCGGCCACCGCCGACGTCATGGGCATCCGGGTCCAGCTTTCGCGTTATTTGTACGTCATCGCCGGGTCCACGCTGATCGGACTGGGCGGGGCGGACATGCTGATTTCGTATACCCCGACCTGGAACGAAGGCATGGTGTCGGGACGCGGCTGGATTGCCGTGGCGCTGGTTATTTTTGCCCGCTGGAATCCGCTGCGCGCCATGATATGCGCGTATTTCTTCGGCGCGCTGGACTCCCTGCCGTTCCGCATTCAGACCTTCGGCTTTGCCGACGCGATTCCGGCGTATTTTCTCAAAATGATTCCTTATGTCGTGACCATCCTGGTGCTCATGTACCTGGGCTGGCGCAACCGCAACAAGCCCTCCGGCACACCGGAAGCGCTTGGCGTTCCCTATATTCGGGAGCAGCGAAGCTAACCCGGCGAACGCCGAAGCCGCAGCTCCCGGTTTTCTGCAAAAGGGCAGTTTTCCCCGGCCGAAACCGGGGATATTTTTTTGTTCGCCGCAAGAAAAGGACCTATGAAAAAAATGGAAGCATCTGTCGAAATATAGGATAGAGAGAGGAGAGAGTGGTTTATGAAAAACAAGGGATCGCGGGCGGTTAGGCTCTTTTCGTTCAAACGGCTGAAAAACCGTCTGCTGGCACTGCTGATTCTGCTTCTGTTTGTTCCCACCCTCACGGTGGGCCTGTTTTCCTACGCAAGCGCGCAAACGCAATTGGAGACCAAAATGGAGGAAACGACCCGCTCCAGCGTCAACCTGCTGAACGAAACGCTGAACCGGATGATCGAGCTGCAAAGCGCCAATGCGAACGAGCTGGCCATGCGCATTGCTTCGGCAGACCTCGACCGCAAATCAACCGAGGTGTACACGATTCTCGACCGCTTCATGGAAATGCATCCCGAGATGGAGATTATTACGCTGGGCAACGAAAAGGGGGCGTGGATGAAGTCGCCTTACCTGGGCGGGGATGAAAAGTACGATCCGCGGAATCGCGATTGGTACATCCAGGCGATGGCGGCTCCGGGAAAAGTGGTGATCGCCGACCCGATGACATCCGCCTCGACGGGAAACCGGATTTTGACGATTTCCCGGACGTTCCCGGACGGCAAAGGCGCGCTTACGCTTTGCCTGAGCCTGGAACAGATCAACCAGATGGTAAAAGGGGTCAAGCTGGGGGACGCCGGCTTCCTGTATGTGACCGACCGCAAAGGCTATCTCGTTTCACATCCGTCGCTTGCGACCGGGGAAACGGCCCCGGCCGAGTTTACCGCTTCCTTTCAAGAGGGGGCGGAAGGGGAGGTTTCCTTTGCCGATCCGCAAACGGGCGAGGTGCACGAAGGCTACTATATCACCAATGAGAAAACCGGGTTCAAGATCGCCGGCGTCCTGCCAAAAAGCGAGTATTCCGAAGCCTCCGCGCCTATTCTCTGGACGGCGCTGTCTGTGCTGGGCGCTGCTCTGATTGTGGGCGGAGCGATCTTGTATGCGGTGATCCGGCGGATTACCAAGCCGATTGAACAGCTCAACCGTTCCGCCAAACGGGTGAGCGAAGGCTGCCTGGACGAACGGGTGGACAGCCGCCGGTCGGACGAGATCGGCCAGCTGGCGACAAACTACAACGAGATGGTGGCGTCGCTTCGGCGGATGGTCGGCGACATGGGCGTCACATCCGCCCAGCTGGCGGCATCCAGCGAAGAATTGACCGCCATTACGGAGGAAAACACCCGCGCGGTCGAGCACGTCAACCGGCTGGTGCAGGAAGCCGCGGAGGGGGCGGATATGCAGGCCCTCTCCTCGAACGATGTAGCGCGCACGATGGAAGAGATGGCGGGCGGCATTGTCCGCATCGCCCGCTCGGCGGAGCGGATCGTCGAGTCCTCCTCCCGCACGGACGAGGACGTGCGCGAGGGCAGCGGGAAGATCGGCGGCGTGAGCGCGCAAATGGCCGAGATCCGGAATTCCGTCGAGGAATCCGAGGCCTTGATCGGCCGGCTGTACGAGCTGGGGAGCCGGGTCTCGGAGATGAGCGGCATGATCACCGGGATCGCGAATCAGACGAATCTGCTTTCCCTGAATGCAGGAATCGAAGCGGCGCGGGCCGGCGAGCACGGGCGCGGGTTCGCCGTTGTTGCGGGCGAGGTGCGCAAGCTGGCGGAGCAGGCCCGGGAAACGTCCGAGAAGATCCGGGAAACCGTCTCGGACATGAGCGGCCTGATCGGCAGCGCGTACGATGTGATGCAGTACCGGGTCATCGCCGATGTGGAGAAAGGCATGGCGGTGACGGAGGAGGCGAGCCAGGCGTTCCTTCGCATCGAGGAGTCCACCCGGCAGATCTCCGCGCAAATCATCGACGTCTCCGCCATTACGGAGCAAATGTCGGCAAGTGCGGAAGAAATTGCGGCCACGGTGACCGAGATGGCCAATATCGCCAAAGACAACCGCAACGCGCTGCAAACCGTGCATTCCGCCAGCCAGGAAAACCTGGCCTCCCTGGAGGAAATCGCCAGCTCGGCGGGAGGGCTTTCCGACATGGCGGCCGAGATGCAGCTTAAAATCGACCGGTTCCGGTTTGACGCCGACCCGTCCGGCACCGCCGGCGGGAATATTTCCGGGAAGGCCGGGAAGCCAAAAGAGGCTGCTGCCGAAGCGGCCGGCGAGGTGAAGCCCGAAGGGGACGGCGACGGCGCTTCCGGCGTGCCGGAGGAACCCGTGCGAAACCCGCTGGCCGGGTAGCGGCACGGCCGATTCCGCTGCCGCACGTTTCCGCCCTGAGGTCTCCCCAAGCAGCCTGTTTTGCCGAATAGACCGATTGTCACTTCCTCTACCGTGCGGGGAACGGGCGCAACCCGGCTTTTCCTTTTGCGTAAGGAGAGGGAGAGCGCAAATTAGAAGGGTGCGATGCGGATGGAACGAATCATTCCTTATTCATTGCGGGCGGGCGAGGGGGAGTCCGCCCGCTTTTACCGCGACGCGGCGCGTTTTGCCGACGAGGTGCTTGAGGAAGCTGAGCGGCAGGGCGTCTACGCGGAGGCGGTCCGCTACGGGACGGACCGCGCGGCGGAGACAGGCGGGGAGCCGCGCCCCGCGAGCGAGTACGTGCTGGAGCTGCTCGCGCTCGGCGTGCTGTGGCGCGCCTGGGGCGCCCGGGCGCTCCGCCTCGGCGGCGGCCGCGCGCGCGTCCTGCGCGTCCTGGGCGCCGTACGCCGCCGCTCGCGGGCGCTCAAGCCGGCCGTCGACCGGCTGCGCGGGACGCTCGGCGGCCTCTGGCTCGCGCCCGGGCCGGCGGCCGCGGAGCCGCCCGCGCCGGGCCTGCCGCAGCCGGAGCCGCTTGCCGCGTGGCTTGCCGCGGCCGGCGATTACGGCGCTGCCGCGGCCCGGCTCGCGCGCTGGCGGCGCTGGCTCGACGGCCGGCCGCCGGACGACCGCCGGCGCTGCCTGGCGGCGGCGGACGCCTTCGCCGCCTGGTTCACGCCGGCGGCGGAGCGCGCGCTCGGCCGCTACACCGCCGGCGTCGACGCGTTTCGCCACCGCGCCGCCGCCCGGCCGGGAGCCCGCTTCCGCGAGGACGCGGTGCTTCTGGCCCGGGCGCGCACCGAATACCACCTGAACCTGGTGGCCGCCGAGCTCTTGAACCGCGCCTACGGGGAGCGCTTTGTCCGGACGCCCCGCCGGGCGGTGCTGCTGCCGGTCTGCCTTCACGCCCGGCCGGACGCCCAGTGCGCCGCCAGCCGGAGCGGGAAATGCAACCGCTGCACGAAGAATTGCCGAATTGCGCAGATTTCCGCTCTGGGGGACCGGGAAGGCTTTGAAACCTTTGTGGCTCCGCACGAATCGGATACCTTCGCCCGGGAGAGGGTGGAGCGAATGCGCCGGGAGGGAATCGGGGTGGTGGGCGTGGCCTGCGCCCTGAACCTGATCGCCGGAGGCTGGAAGGCAGACGACCTGGGAATTCCCGTTCAGTGCGTGGTGCTTGATTACAGCGGCTGCGGGAAGCATTGGGACGAAAACGGGGGGATTGCCACGGACCTGGACCTGGAACGGCTGGCCCGGGTGATAAAAGGGCAATATGCGGCCGGGGAAGCGGATTCCGGGAACGGCGCGGAGACGACGGAAATCGGCTGACAGGCCGGACGGCGGGGAGCAAGGGCCGTTAAAGGCCGCCGCCAAAAAAGACCTTGCCGGACGGCAAGGTCTTTTTCATGTCTCCCGATTGCGCTCGGCTCCGTGCGTTAGGAGCGGGAGGGCGGGAGGGATCGGGCGGCTCTTCCGCAAGCGAGCCCGGACCGCGCAGCCTTGCTCCCGGCCGAAGGTGCTCAGGAGATAACGGCTTCCGCCGGCTCGCCGGAGGAGGAGTCTGCAGGCGCGTTATGCTTCCGGTCCGGCAGCAGCAGGGTATACACCGTCTCGCTGTCCGTCCGGGTGACGGTCACGGTGCCGAAAAGCAGGCGCGCCAGCTGCTCCGCGAGCGCCAGCTTGAGCCGCACGCCGCGCGCGTCCGAGGCCGGCGGCGTCTCCGGAGCGGACAAAGAGGAACGAAAGCGCACCGAAAAAGCGATCCATTCTTCGGCCGGAACGGGAGAATCGTCCGCAGGAAGGACGGGCTGCTTTGCCGGTCCAAGCGTGACAAAGACCGTCCCCGACGCAGCGGTGCAGACCGCACTCTGGAGGAGTAGACTGGCGATTCTCTCCATACGCAGGCCGTCCGAGTAGAAGATCGGCGGAAGCGCGCCGTCCGCGGTGAAGGACGGTGCAAGTCCGCGTGCCTGCAGCCTGGCGCGGAACTTGAAGGCCAGGATTTGCGGAAGCTCCGCCAGGTTAACCTGCTCGCACCGCACCGCCGTCTGGCCGGTTTCCAGCCTGGCCACGTCTTCGAGGTCTTTGGCCAGCTCGAGAAGCCGGCTGCCCGAAGCGGTTATTTCGCCGTACAGCCGAAGCGCTTCTTCCGGATCGGTCTGGCCGTCCGATTCCTTGAGCAGCTGGGAAATCATGATCATATTCTGAAGGGGCTGCTGGAGACTGGCGGAAAGATCCGCCAGAAACAGCGCCCGTTCATCCGCGAGCTGAAGCAGGCGGCGGTTCCGGTCGGCAAGCCGGCGGATTTCGTCGTGCGCGGGATGAGCCGCGGGAACCGGGGAAGCCGGAGGCTGCACCGGTTCAGCCGGAGCCGCAGGGAAATTTTTCTTTTGATGCCGGAAGCCATACCATGCTAAGATGATGACTACTCCACAAAGCGATAAAACGATAATTTCGGGCAACGGGACGTCCCCTTCCTTGACTCTTCCTATTCATTGTAGAGAAAAGGCGAACGATACAAAAAGGCCCTCAGCCGGCTTTACACCCGCTTATCTCCCTCGCTGCGCCCGATTGCTGCTCTCCCCTTCCTCTTTCTCACGCAACTTCAATTATTGAAACTTACCGTTTCTCTAAACTTTTAAACTTGGCTTCATCCTGTCCCGTGCGGACGAGAACGAAACGGCATCCGGGCTCTTTTGCGGTCGAATCCGTGCAGCATCCTTCTTGTAGCGGGCGGCTTATTTTCAGTAAACTGATAGGAAAAGGGTATTCCATGCATTTTTCCGGGCCGCTGTTCCGGTCGCCCGTTCGTGTTGTGCACCTCAACGTCAAAGGAGAATGTAAGTGACCTCTGTTCATGGTCAGGTTGTGGCAATGCTGCAAGAACCCGTAGCGGTATTCCGCTACGAGGAAAAAAAGTTCGTCCTGATCGAGGCGAATCCCGGATTCGAGGATTTGCTGGGGCGGAAAAGCAAGGAATTGGTGAAGCTGCCGCTGGAGGTTTACTGTCCGGAGGAATTGTGCGGCGAAACGGGCGAGCTCGTGAAACGTCTGAAGCAGGAGCCGCTGGTTTGCACGGAGACGCCGTACGAGACCAAAACGGGAAGACTGCTGCAGCTGGAGGCGAGAATCAGCCTTGTTGCCGGCGCGGAGCCCATACATATTCTGATGACTTTGAAAGACGTCAGCCCGGCCAAGTGGATTCAGACCCAGCTGGTCAAAAACTGCGACACCATTCTCGCCACCGGCACCTTCCTGCCGGATTTCCGCATCGAGTCGATGGACCGGCACAATGTAACGCTTCACCCGGCCCCCTTTTTGTTATCGCAGGAGTCCTTTCTCGATCTGGTATCGGTGATGGACCAGGCCCTGTTGAAGGAAACGCTGGCTGTGGTGCGCAAAACCGGGAAGGCCAAAGACGTCATGCTGCGGAGCAAAAAGGTCGGCGGCCAGGAGCAGCGCTTCAAATGCCAGCTGTCGCCGTTTTGCAACGGGCGGGGCGAGGTCGTGCGGTATGCGTTTCTGATCGACGCGCTGTCGGGCATCGACCATTACGAGGAGCCTTCGGTCAAGCTGAAGGTGCTCATGATGGAGCGGGGAATATCGGCGACCGAGCTGGCGAAGCTGACCGGCTTGTCCCTGACGACCATTTCCAAGCTGCGCAACGGGAAGATTGAGAACCCGAGGCGGCTGACGGCCGAGCTGGTGGCCTCGGAGCTTGGCGTCAAGACGTCCGAAATCTGGGCCGGGTAAAAGGCTCTTCAAACAAAAAAAAGGACCGGAATGCTCCGGTCCGGCCCTGAGGGCGTGCGTTTACAGCTGATAATCGATTTCGAGGAACCGGTCCACTTCGGTTTCCCAGCGGGTTTTGACAAATTCCGCGTGTGCCGGATGCGCGTTATAAGCCTCGTAGGCCGCCTGATCGGCAAACTCCATGGAAAAGCCGAAATCGTAGTCGTTTTTGGGGCTGACCTGGCGATAGACGCGGAAGTTGCTGACCACCGGAATCGATGTCAGCGCCCGGCGGCCGTCCTCCAGAAACTTGCGCTCTTCCTCGGAACCCTTGGCGTGCTTCAGGCTGAAAATGACGGAATGCTGGATCCACTCTTTGGACATGATGCGTTTTCCCTCCGTTATGGCGATAATGGTCTTCGTCCGGTTTATTTTATCATAATTTTGCAACCAAAAGGCTGCTTTCCCTGTCTATATAAGGGAAGCAGCCTTTTTGCGCCGGTTATTTCTCCAGGGGTTTATCGGACTTATTTAAGCAGTCCGGCGGAATTCAGCAGGCCTTCCACCATGGCATAGTCGCCTTGAGAGCCATACGCGTACCATTTGTCTCCGATCTTGCGGAGCATGATGATGTCGGACACTTCCGCGGTTTCGGTAACCGTTTCTCCGTCGACGATCATGGTCCTTTCCACGCTGTAGCCGCTCACCGCGACGGAAGCGAAGCGGTTGGAGATGCTCAGCAGCTTGTAAATCGGAGTACCCGTTTGCTTGGTGCTGACGAGAGCGCCCGACTCTTGCAATTCTTGATAGAAGGCAGAGTAGAAGTGCAGAGCGCTGCGGAAGAAGTCGGAGGTGTGGCTGCTCGCCACCTGGTTAAAGGTGCCGTAGCTGCCGGCTTGCTGCGCCCGGTTCAGCTCCTCGGTAATGGTTTTTACCAGATTGACCACTTCGTTTTCATCCGGGAGCTTGCCGGTTTCCGTGTTCAGCGCGTTGGCCAGCAGCTCGAAGGCAAAGCCGCGGGAAGCGAGCTGGTCCGGCCGGAACGTTCCGTCCGGCTGCTCCGGCAGAATGCCCATGCGGCTAAGGGTTTCGCTGTAGTCTTTTTCCCAGCCCTCCACATCGGTGAAGGTTTGGCCCGGCAGAGCGGCGGGAATGGTGTCCTTGAACGCGTCCACCAGGATTTTGGCGACCTCCGCGCGGGAGATTTGGTCGCCCGGCCGGAACTTGCCGTTGCCGTCCCCGGTTACGATGCCGAGGGAGCTGGTGATGTCAATCGCCTTGGTGTACCAGGCGTTGCGCTTCACGTCCGTGAACACGACGCCGGGCTTTGCGGATTGCAGCTCGGTCGCGTTAACGAGCAGGGCGACAAATTCGGCGCGGGTGATAAAGCCGTGAGGCTTCAGCGAGCCGTCGTCATACCCGACTACGATGCCCGCCTGCAGCAGCTGCTTGGACAGGCCGTAAACGTTCTCGGTCACAATGAAGTCGTCCACGTCGGAAAGGTAATACGATTCGACGGGACGTACAGGCGCATCGGCCGCAGTAGCGGCGAAAGCGGAGCCTGCCGGAAGCGCCAGGCAGAGAGCGAGGGCAAAAGCGAGCAGTTTTTTCATGAACCATCCTCCTGAGAAATGTATTTAATGGGGCGAATCATACAAGGCCGAAACGGTTCCGGTGCTTCTCGTGCTGAGGGTCGCCAGGTTATGTAAGGGGAACGTTTCTAATCGCAACTTAACCGCATTTTCATTCTGTGAAACCGGCCCGCCGCGGGAAGTTTTCAAGCGCCCGGAACGGCCGAAAAAAAGCGTGTAAACAGCGGTTGCGGAACGCCTGAAATAGATTACAATGAATTGAAAAGTATGTTTTCATAGGCTTGCCGGTTCCCCGACTTTGGTCCAAGTCGGAAACCCATCCGCGGATGGTTTGTGCCGGACTTGATCCGATGTAAAGTTAAGCCATAGAGAGAAACCAAACATCATTTATTCATGGGGACGGGACGAAGCATGAACGAAGAACGGGTTGTATATGTGCTGCTTACGGATACGGGGACCTGGTTTACCCGATTGATCAAATGGGTGACGAAAGCGCCGATGAACCATGCTTCCATTGCTTTTGACGCGGAGCTGAACGAGGTGTACAGCTTCGGACGGAAGCGGGCGCACAATCCGTTTATCGGGGGATTTGTAAAGGAAGACCTGCGCGGGGAACTGTTTGCCGAAGCAAGCTGCGCCCTTTACGCTTGCCGGGTGGCTCCTGAGGCATACGCGCGCATGAAGCAATACATAGAACGCTTTGAGCGGGATAAAGAGCAGTATCGCTACAACCTGCTCGGTCTGTTCGGCGTGCTGCTGAATATCCGCATGGAGCGGAAATACGCTTTCTTCTGCTCCCAATTTGTCGCTTCGCTGTTCGAAGCAGAGGGGCTGCCGATCGCCGGCAAGCCGGCCGCTCTTGTGAGGCCGGACGATTTTACCCGGCTGCCGGAGTTTTCGCTTGTGTACCAAGGGCAGCTGCGCGGGCACCTGGAGGGCGTCAGCCTGCGTCCGAGGCTGTTCCGGACCGCTTGAGCGGTCAGGCCCGCGACCGTATGAGAGCCGGCGCCTCATGGAACGGCACTAGCAGGGCCTTGCGCGAAAGAGCATCCTCGCAGGACGAAAAAAACCTGTGAACCCGGGCGGGGGCCCGATCTCACAGGTTTTTTCCAAGTCGTATGCGGTTGCCGACCATAGGCTTCGTCAGCTTAACTGGCGAATTCCTTGTACTCCTCACCGCTCAATACGCGCCGTGCCGTAACATAGCGCTTGGCGTAATAGGACTCGCTCAGCTTGTTCCGGATTACGCCGTTGTTCGTCGACGAATGTACAAAGACGCCGTCGCCCAGATAAATGCCGACATGAGAGATTCCGTTTCCTCCCGTATCGAAGAAAACGAGGTCTCCCGCCCGAAGGTCGTCGCGATCGACCTTTGTTCCTTGCTTGGCCTGATCCCTGGAGCTGCGGTTCAGGTCGATGCCGAACTGCTTGAATACATACTTGGTAAAGCCCGAGCAATCGAAACCGCTGGTTGTCGTGCCGCCATAGCTGTACTCAATCCCGATCAGCTTGTCTACCTTTGCTTCCAGTTGGGAGGCGGAATCCGCGTAAGCGCTTCCCGCCCAAACTCCCACAGACAGAGTAAGGCCGAGCAAAACCGAAGCAACTTTCTTCAAAATCAATTTCTCCTTCCGGAGCCTACGAGGTTAGTTGAGGGTTCGGTCGAAGGTTCCCTATGATTCCTTGACATCAGAATCAATTCACCCGGTGAAGAAGTCCCCCGTTTTCCGCATCGGCGGAAATTCGGCAAAAAGTGACATGACCAAAGCTGTTTTCGATCAATAGAAATACGTATTCTCCCTTTGGGACAAGTTTCCTCCCCCGTAAGCGAAGGTTTTTTTGAAAATGCGTTTCAAATTGGCGGTTGAGGGGTAATAATGAGGATCGGATTATGCCAAAAAACGCCTTGCCTCCGCGGGTTTGCGGGAGCAAGGCGTTTGCTTTTCGGTAAATGTGACAATTTTGTGAACGATGAAACCTTTTGAAGCGATGGAGTGTCGGATTTCAAAGAATATATTTACACAAACTTCATTTACTCCGGCAAATCTCCGGCTTTGGCGGCAAACAGCTTGCCCTGCGCGGCAATACCCCACAGCTCGAGAAAGGTGCCGGCAAAGCTGTAGGCCTGGTACAGCAGGAAGGACCACAGGCTGGCGTTGATCAGAGCGGCCGCGCTAACCGCGCCCGAGAGCAGCGCCGACAGAATCAGAACGGCCGCCGCCGCCCCGCAGATGGGCAGGAAGCCGGCAAATGTCCGGATGCTGGTACCGGAAAGCGGTTTTCCGGCCGTTTTTCCGAATTGCAGGTGAATGAAGACCAGGTGGAGCAGCCAGCCGTACACCAGAAACGCCAGCCCGTACAAAAGCAGCTTTTCCCGGTTGTCGAAAAGGGCGGCTACGCTGCCCGCCAGTTCCCCGAGCCGGGAGGAAAGCAGCCAGACGGGGAGGAGGGTCAGCAGAATCCGGGCCAGGTACAGGATGTAAAAGGAGGGCGACAGCGTGCGGATTCCTTTGACGAACCGGTAGCCGCCGTTCAGGCGGGGATGCGCGAGCGAATAATACACGCCGGCGTTCAAAAGGGGAGTCAGAAGCATCCGCACGGCCAAAAGAATCAGGAACAGCCACAGGTATTCGCCCAGGATATCCGTTTTGTTCAGCCGGAACTCGGCTTCGAGAAGGAACATGCGGTCCTGTCCCGCCGGCCCTCCGGCATCCGGGTAGCGGTGCAGGAGAGGGATCACCTCTTTGGCCGCCAGCCGGTACACTGCGAATCCCCAGCAAAAGCGGTACAGGAAGAGGACCGTCAGCGCGAAGGGCTGCTTCCAGGCGGCCGACCAGCCGTTTTTCAAACACGTCAGCATTGTTTCACCTCACCAGGCGACCCCGCCGATCAGGGCCTCGATTAGTTTTTGCAAGCCTACGTTAAACCGCACGCCCCATTTGGCGTCAATCTCCGTTTTCATGTAATTGTTGATCCGTTTGTTCTCCAGCACGAGCGTCCGCATCGGGTCGATCTGGACCCAATCCACCGGCGCCGAATGTGTGAATTGGAACGTCTTCTCTCCCTCCAGATCGTTCAGGACAACATCCTTGACCGAGCCGTCGGAGAAATGGAACCGGACCGGAACCGACGGCCAGGCTCCGCCCAGCCTGGCGATGGCGACGCTGCTTTCAAACACCTGCGAGCCGTCCCCGGCCTTGGCCTTTTTGATTTCGATCGTGTTTACCGCAAAGTCCGACATCCGCTCCCCGTATACGTACTGCCGGAAGAACGCCCCCCAGCTTTTTTTGGTGGCCGACTCCAGCACCGCCTGAAAATCCGAGGTTCCGGGATGCTTGAACTTGAAGGTCTGAAAATACGACTTCAGGACGCGCTCCATCCGCTCCGGCCCGATCTGCCGTTCAATGGCTTTCAGCACGAGCTTGCCGCGCAAATAGACGTTGTCGGCGTAACGGTTGTGGGAGCCGTAGCGCCAGGAATCAAGCGCGAGCGGCTCGGGATGCGTGATGTAGCTGGCTTCCGCGGCATGATCGGGCAACTGGCCGTATTCCTCCTCCATGAGGCGGTCCTCCGCGTAGGAGGTAAACCCTTCATCCAGCCACGCTTCCTCAAACTCGTTGGAGGCCGCCATGCCGTAAAACCACTGGTGCCCGATCTCGTGCACGACGACCCGCTCCAGCGACAGATCGGGGGTTGCCGTATCGGCGCCCCACGCAGTGACGAGGGTGGGGTACTCCATGCCGCCCGCCCCGTTGCCGTCCTTTGGCGGGACGACGATGGAGAGCGTGGAGTAAGGATACTCGCCGTACCACTCGCTGTAGCGGGAAAGCGCCCGTTTGGCGGCGGCAAAATAACGCGGCGCCAGCCCTTTGTGCAGCGGATCGAGGTAAAGCTTGATTTTCACGCCGGGCACCCCGGGAGCGGAAAATCCTTCTTCCCGGTACACAAAATCGGGAGAGGCCGCCCAGGCGAAGTCGTGCACATCGTCCGCATAAAAGTGATACACCCGCGCTCCCTTGGCGGACACGGCGGGCTTGATCGGGAAGCCGGTGGCGGCGACGATATAGCCGGACGGGACGCGGATCTTTACGTCGTAAATGCCGAAGTCCGCGTAAAATTCGGAGTTCCCATGGTACTGATGCAGGTTCCAGCCTTCTTCCGTGCGGCCCCGCGTGCCGATCGGCTCGTAGACGGCCACCTTTGGAAACCACTGGCCCGCCATGACGAACTTTCCCGCATACCCCATGCGGGCGTATACCTGGGGAAGCTTGACCTTGAAGTTGATGCGGAGCGTCACCTTTCCGCCGGGCGGAACGGGCTTCAGCAGGCGGACCTTCAGCAGGGTGCGGTCGTGCTCGTTTCCGTCGTCGGGCCGAACATACTCCGTCAGGTGGGTGAGCTCATTTTCTCCGTCGCTCCGGATCGACACGATTTCCATGCTTCCCGTTCCGTCCGCCGGCTTTTCGTCATCCCGCAGACGGCCGCCCGATTCCTTGTTAAACGTTGTTTTGTCCGATTCGAAGGCGTTCGGATACAGGTGGAGGTACAGCTCCCCGGCCGGCTTGGCGCCCGGGTTTTCCCAGGTCAGCGTTTCGGCGCCGGCCAGCGTCCGGTTCTCGGCATCCAGCGAAACGGAAATGTGATATTCCACCACCCGTTTGCTGAGCGCGGGCGGCGCGGTCGGGCCGGGGGTAGCCTGCGGAATCGGCTGCTCGGGAACCCCGTTGCCGGTTGATTGGCCGTTTTTCGCCGCACCGCCCGCATCGCCCGCCCCGCCGGCCGGACCGGACGCAAGGCCGGACGCCGGGGCGGCGCCGTCCGTCGTCTTTTCCCCGCCGATTGCGGCATGCTCGACGGCGGCGGGACGGGCCGCGTAAAGAGCGGCGCCCGTTCCGCAGACGGCGACGGCCAGCACGCCGAACAGCACCCTCCGGAGCGCCCGCTTCGTCATTTTCCCATTCATACGATTCCCCCCTGAGTTCGTCGGACAGACATCTACAGCATGTATATGTGGACAGGGGGGCAAATCATTCCCTTCCCCGGAGAAGGGCGGATTTGGCATGCGCGGCTCGGCCGCTCCGGTGGAAATCCCCCCGCGCCTTCCGGTACAATAGGTACCAGCAGCGAGAGACAAAGGAGGGCGTGCGATGACCGCAGAGGAAGGCAAAAAGAAGCTGGCGCTCAACATCGTCAGCAGCAAAGTGAATCACAAAGGATTCGGCGCGGGGTCGATCGATCTCAGCAGCGTTTCTTCCATAATCGTCGACGGGGAAGAAGCCTACGTGGACAACGGGGCGTTGCATGCAAAAAGCAAGGTGGAAAAAGGCATCAAGTTTTCCGCCGACAAGGCGGACGTGCCGAACGGGCGCCGCTGCTTTATCGTCTGGATCGCCGTCGACCGCGACGAGGAAGGCGCTTTTTACGGAGGCGCGACAGCCTGTGAAATGCTCGTCGATCCGGAAGCGCGGCGGGGGTGGAAGCTCCTCGCCGACCATGTGAATCGGATGGACAAAGCGATGAAGCGGCAGGTGCTGCTGGAGGAGCTGAACGGCACGGAGAAAGCCGCCCTGAAACGGGCGCTGATCGAGTTTAACGCAGACTGGTGGGAGCGTACGCCGGCTCCGTTAAAGGAAGCGCTGGCCTAGGGAGGCCGCTGCCGCCTGGCTGCACGGCGCTGCCGCGGAGCAATCGGAGGCGGGACGGCTCTGATAAATAGACCGCGAAAAAGCAAAAAACCGGAGCAGGCATTGGAGAATCTCCTTTGCCGCTCCGGTTTTTTTTCACTATCGTATGCTTTTTTGCCACGTAGTTAGCCTGCGATAACCGCCACGGCTCCACCTCCGGACTCGCTTGCGCAAGCCCCCGGAGCAGGAATCGCCTGGTCCTCCGCGTCCGAGAAACCCAGCGAAGCGGCAAACGCCAGGTCCTCCGGGTCCGAGAAACCTAGCGAAGCAGGAAACGCCAGGTCCCCCCGGGTCCGAGAAACCCAGCGAAGCAGGAAAACGCCAGGTCCTCCGGGTCCGAGGAACTGGCTGTTCGAAGCAGTATAAGCTGCTTCTCAGCTTGTCGAGAAACCCCGCTCATTTTGTTCCCATGGGTGCTCAGTTTAGTTTGTTATCGTTGTAAAGGGGAAAACGAGGGGTTACTTACTCCGTTTATCTCATCGATCCTGTTGGGTCGCCATCTTCTTCCTATTCCGTACGGCTCCGTCATCAGCGCCTCCCCGTTTGCCTCGTTCTCCCTTCCTTTTTCTCTGCTTGTGGCGGGCACACGCCAACGGAGCCAAGGAAAAAGAGCAAATAGGTGCATAGCGACACTTATTTTCGATGATGTCCCGTTCCGATCGCGAAATAATTCCCTATTGCAGCTAGTATAAAAAGTGGACACCCTCTAGTGCAAGACAGAT
>NZ_JCAPET010000027.1:0-63630 GCF_059735245.1 Gorillibacterium sp. sgz306347 | reverse complement strand
TTGTACGGGAATGGAACAGAACGAAATAGCAGTCCCTAGTGTTGGACCAACGCGGGCTGAGTCCCGGAAGAGTCGAACGTCGCCAAGCAAACGCGAAGCGCGTTGGACCAACGCGGGCTGAGTCCCGGAAGAGTCGAACGTCGCCAAGCAACGGAAGAACCTGTGCAACCTGCGCAGGTTCTTTTGTTTTGTACGGGTGATGCGCAAATGGGACGATCCATAAGGAAAATAGCATTTTCTTGACAATGGTATTGGGGCAGAAGTCCAATCAGGAAGCTAGCGGGGCAGACCGATGATGAGCTGGAGTTGGCGCAACGCGGGCTTAATCCCGAATGAGTAGATTAAATGCCGCCAAGGAATAGAGGGGAGTTGCACAACTTGCCCAACTACGTTCAGGTTCTTATCTTCGTCAAACGCAAGACAGGACGCGACGGATAGGCAAGACATTCATTCCGGGCACGTATGGACGATTGTAAAGAAAATGACATAAGTTCAATCGCTTGATCTGATTCAAAGGGTTAAAGAAGCGGTATAAAAGGAAAACAGGAAGCGGATAATGAAACGGAGAGCGGTGATTTTTTTCGGCCAGAAAAGGTTTGGGGGGCTTGCTTGAAAACCGGCGAAAACGTGGTATAATATTTTCAAGGTCAAAGAAAGTCAAAGTCAGGTGAATTCCTGATCAAGACTTTGTAGACAAAGCAAACAAACAACGGAGGGTGAGCTGATGCGCAATGCTTCGGATATTATTGAACAGTATCTCAAAAATATTCTGATGCAGAGCCCTTCCGGCATTATCGAAATCCAAAGAAATGAGCTGGCTGAACGGTTTCAATGTGTCCCGTCCCAGATCAACTATGTGATCAGCACGCGGTTTACGCTGGAGAAAGGCTACATTGTTGAAAGCAAACGCGGCGGAGGAGGGTACATTCGAATCCAGAAGGTGCAGTTGTCGTCCCATGGGGTTATTCTGGATCATATTCTCGGGACGATCGGGTCGCAAATCGACCAGACCGCTTCGGAAGGGCTCATTTACCAGTTGGAGGAGGGCGGGTTTGTTACCGCTCGGGAGGCCAATCTGCTGCGGGCGGCGGTTTCCAGAGAGATTCTGCTGCTTAAGCTGCCGCTTCGCGACGAAATTCGTGCCCGCCTGCTGAAAGCGATGCTGCTCTCCTTGCTCAGCCAATGTTAGGGGGGGATACCGATGTTGTGTCAGGAATGCGGGAAACGCCCGGCTTCGCTTCATTTTACCAAGATTGTCGGCGGAGAGAAGACGGAATCCCATTTGTGCGAAACCTGCGCGCGGGAAAAAGGTGAGATGATTCCCGGTACGCCCAACGGTTTTTCCATTCACAATTTGCTTTCGGGTCTGCTGAATAATGAAGCCTTTATGGCTTCGGGGGCATCCAAGCCGCAGGCCGAGCGTTGTGAGGAATGCGGGTTGACGTATGCCCAGTTCAGCAAGCTGGGCCGGTTCGGCTGCAGCTCCTGCTACAAATATTTTTCCAGCCATCTGGACCCGCTGTTTAAAAGGGTGCACGGCAGCGTGGCCCACGCAGGGAAAGTGCCTAAACGGGCGGGAGGCATCGTCCAGAGCAAACGGGATTTGGATACGCTCAAAAAGGACCTCGCCGAGCATATCGAACGCGAGGAGTTTGAGGAAGCCGCGACCATTCGCGACCGGATTCGCGAGTTGGAGAAACGGATCTCCGAGCTCTAAGGGGGTACGAAAGCAGATGATAGTGGATCGTTTTACCGAACAGCCGCTCAGCGAGTGGATGAAACGCGAGGCGCCGGACACCGACGCCGTCATTTCCAGCCGGGTTCGTCTGGCACGGAACCTGCGGGACTATGCTTTTCCCATGTTGGCCACGAATCAGCATTCGCGGGAGGTGCTGGAGAAAGCGTCCGCCGTGCTGGAAAGCGGCGAGCTGAAGGAAGAGAGCCAGTTTTCTCTTATTCCTTTGTCGGAGGTCAGCGATCTGGAAAAACGCGTGCTGGTGGAAAAGCACCTGATCAGTCCCAGTCTGGCCAGCGAGTCCCGGAACGGAGCCGTCATCCTGAGCGAGAACGAATCCGTCAGCATTATGGTCAATGAAGAGGACCATATCCGGATTCAATGCCTGGAGCCCGGGTTTCAAATCCGGGAGGCTTGGGAAACGGCAAACCGGATCGACGATATTTTTGAAAGCCAGTTGAATTACGCGTTTGAGGAAAAACGGGGATTTCTCACGAGCTGCCCGACCAACGTCGGAACGGGCCTTCGGGCATCGGTGATGCTCCATTTGCCCGCTTTGGTGATAACCCAGCAGATCGGCCGGATCTTATCCGCGGTGACGCAAGTCGGTCTGGCAGTCAGAGGGCTGTACGGCGAGGGCAGCGAGGCTTCGGGGAATCTTTTTCAAATATCCAATCAGATTACGCTTGGGCAGTCGGAAGAAGAAATCATTGAGAATCTGGACGGCGTGGTCCGGCAAATTATCGAGCATGAACGGGCCGCGCGCGGCAAGCTGCTGGCGGAATCGCGTTTTCGCGTGGCCGACCGGGTGTTCCGCTCCTTCGGAATCCTCTCCCATGCGGTGATCCTGGATTCGAAAGAAGCGATGCAGCGGTTGTCCGACGTCCGTCTCGGGATCGATCTCGGTTTGATCGACTGCCTGCAGGCCGAAACGATGAATGAGCTTTTGGTTATGACGCAAGCCGGCTTTTTGCAAAAGACAACGGGAGAGCTGCTGACGCCCGAAAACCGGGACATCCGTCGGGCCGAGCTGATTCGCTCAAAGCTCGCCGGCAAAGCCGATTGCGCGAAATAAAACATTTTTCAGAACAGACCTTATAATGGAGGTGCCATTGATTATGTTTGGAAGATTTACGGAACGCGCGCAGAAAGTGCTGGCATTGGCTCAAGAAGAAGCGGTGCGGCTGGGTCACAACAACATCGGAACGGAGCATATCCTGCTGGGTTTGATCCGGGAAGGGGAAGGGATCGCCGCCAAAGCGCTGATCGCCCTTGGACTCGGCCTGGAGAAAATTCAGGACGAAGTGGAATCCTTGATCGGCCGGGGGCAGGAGCAGCCGACGAACATCGCCTATACGCCCCGCGCCAAGAAGGTCATCGAGCTTTCCATGGACGAAGCCCGCAAGCTCGGCCATACGTATGTCGGCACCGAACATATTTTGCTCGGTTTGATCCGGGAAGGCGAAGGCGTTGCGGCGCGCGTGCTGAACAACCTGGGCATTTCGCTGAACAAGGCACGCCAGCAAGTGCTCCAGCTGCTGGGCAGCAGCGAGTCGGCATCCGCCAACCACGGCGCGTCCTCCAATGTGAATACGCCGACCCTGGACGGTCTGGCCCGCGATCTGACGGCTTTCGCCAAGGAAGGCAACGTTGATCCGGTTATCGGACGCAGCAAGGAGATCGAACGCGTGATCCAGGTGCTGAGCCGCCGGACCAAAAACAATCCCGTGCTGATCGGGGAGCCGGGCGTCGGGAAAACCGCGATTGCCGAAGGGCTGGCCCAGCGCATTGTGAACAATGAAATTCCGGAAACCTTGCGTGAAAAACGCGTCATGACGCTGGACATGGGATCGGTTGTGGCCGGCACCAAATACCGCGGGGAATTTGAAGACCGGCTTAAAAAGATCATGGACGAAATCCGTCAGGCCGGAAACATCATCCTGTTCATTGACGAGCTGCATACTTTGATTGGGGCCGGCGGCGCGGAAGGCGCCATTGACGCCTCCAACATTCTGAAGCCGGCTTTGGCCCGCGGCGAGCTGCAATGCATCGGGGCGACCACGCTGGACGAATACCGCAAATACATCGAGAAGGACGCCGCGCTGGAGCGCCGCTTCCAGCCGATTACCGTCGACGAGCCGACCGCAGAGGAAGCCATTCAGATCCTCTACGGGCTGCGCGACCGTTACGAAGCGCATCACCGGGTGAAAATTACCGACGAAGCGATCGTGCAGGCTGTGAAGCTGTCGGATCGCTACATTCCGGACCGCTTCCTGCCGGACAAAGCGATCGACCTGATTGACGAAGCCGGCTCCAAGGTGCGCCTGCGCTCCTACACGACGCCGCCGCAGCTGAAGGAGCTGGAAAGCCGGTTGGAAGACATCCGCAAGGAAAAGGACGCCGCCGTGCAAAGCCAGGAATTTGAAAAAGCGGCTTCCCTGCGCGACACCGAGCAAAAGCTGCGCGAAGAGCTGGAGGAAACCCGCAACCAGTGGAAGGAAACCCAAGGCCGCACGGACTCCGAGGTAACGCCGGAGGACATCGCGGATGTGGTCGCCAACTGGACGGGAATCCCGGTCCGCAAGCTGGCGGAAGAAGAAACGGAGCGTCTGCTCAAGATGGAAGAAATCCTGCACGAGAGAGTCATTGGGCAGGATGAAGCGGTCCGCTCCGTCAGCCGCGCCATCCGTCGCGCCCGCGCCGGCCTGAAGGACGTCAAGCGTCCGATCGGCTCGTTCATCTTCCTCGGCCCGACGGGGGTCGGCAAAACCGAGCTGGCCCGCGCTTTGGCGGAAGCCATGTTCGGCGACGAGAATGCGGTCATCCGCATCGACATGTCGGAATACATGGAGAAGCATTCCACGTCCCGCCTGGTCGGAGCGCCTCCGGGATACGTCGGCTACGAGGAAGGCGGCCAGCTGACCGAAAAGGTGCGCCGCAAGCCGTACTCCGTCGTTCTGCTCGACGAAGTCGAAAAGGCTCACCCGGAAGTGTTCAACATTCTTCTGCAGGTACTGGAAGACGGGCGGCTGACGGATTCCAAAGGCCGGACGGTAGACTTCCGCAACACCCTGATCATCATGACCTCGAACGTCGGCGCGGAGACAATCAAAAGGAATTCCACGCTGGGCTTCACTGCCGCCAACGATACGAGCAAAGAATACAACAACATGAAAGACAAAGTCATGGGCGAGCTGAAGAAGAGCTTCCGTCCGGAGTTCCTCAACCGGATTGACGAAATCATCGTCTTCCATAACCTGGAGGAAGCCCACATTCAAGAAATCGTGTCGCTCATGGCCGAAGACCTGCGCAAGCGCCTGAAAGAGCACGAGGTGGATTTCATCCTGACCGACGAAGCGAAGAGCTT
The DNA here is from genome assembly GCF_059735245.1 of Gorillibacterium sp. sgz306347. Taxonomy (NCBI): domain Bacteria; kingdom Bacillati; phylum Bacillota; class Bacilli; order Caryophanales; family Paenibacillaceae; genus Gorillibacterium; species Gorillibacterium sp. sgz306347. The sequence continues at coordinate 58,528 of NZ_JCAPET010000027.1, read as the reverse complement.
CCTCGCCAAGGAAGGCTTCGATCCGGCGTTCGGAGCAAGGCCGCTGCGCCGTGCGATTCAGAAGCACATTGAAGACCGTCTGTCCGAGGAGCTGCTCAAAGGCAACATTGCCAAAGGCGACTCCCTCACCATCGACGTGAAGGAAGGCCAGCTGGAAGTAGCGCGCAACGCCTGAGCCATAGGCCGGCAAAGTGAAACGAAGCAGCAGCTGCGGCTTTAAGCAGCTGGAACGGCAGGGCCCGATTCCGCATTGAGCGGACATCGGGCCTTTTTGCCTACCGGAAACTTTTATTTCCATTGTTTTTTCTGGATAAATTGGGCCCTCCGCCGCCGGCAAAGGGTTTTCACCACGTTCTCAAAATGGTACACTTTTGGTTAGTCAACCACAGCGGGTCTTCCGCTTTTTATAGACAGGAGAAAGCAATGGCAAAAGCAAAAACGAAATTTACGTGTCAGGAGTGCGGGTACGAATCGCCGAAATGGCTCGGCAAATGCCCGGGTTGCGAAGCCTGGAACAGCTTTGTCGAAGAGCCGGACACGCCGGTGAAAACGCAGGGCATGAGCTTTTCCCAGCCGCTTTCCCAGGACCGGGCGATGGCGATTACGGACATCGAAGCATCCCGCGATCCCCGCATCCGCACCTCGAACAAGGAACTGGACCGGGTGCTTGGAGGCGGCATTGTGCCGGGCTCCCTGATCCTGGTGGGCGGCGATCCCGGAATCGGGAAATCCACCCTGCTGCTGCAAGCTTCTCATGCACTGACAAAGCAGGGGTTGAAGGTGCTGTATTTGTCCGGGGAGGAATCGGCGGCGCAGACGAAGCTGCGCGCGGACCGGCTGGAGGCGCTCTCCCCGTCGCTTTATGTGCTCTGCGAGACCAACCTGGAACGCATCGACGACGCGATCGCCAAAGTGGAGCCCGATTTTGTCGTCATCGACTCGATTCAAACGGTCTACCATCCCCAGATTGCCTCCGCTCCGGGTAGCGTATCCCAGGTGCGGGAATGCACGTCCCATTTTATGCGGCTGGCCAAAAGCCGGGGAACCGCCATCGTGCTGGTCGGCCACGTCACCAAGGAAGGAGCCATTGCCGGTCCGCGCCTGCTGGAGCATATGGTGGACTGCGTGCTTTATTTTGAAGGGGAACGGCATCATACGTACCGGCTGCTGCGAGCCGTCAAAAACCGGTTTGGCTCGACCAACGAAATCGGCATTTTTGAAATGCGCGAATCGGGCCTGGCCGAAATCGCCAATCCGTCGGAGCTGTTTCTTTCCGAACGGCCGAAAGGCGTGGCGGGCTCCACGGTTGTCGCAAGCATGGAAGGAACCCGGCCGGTGCTGGTGGAGCTGCAGGCGCTTGTTTCGCCGACCAATTTTCCTTCGCCCCGGCGGATGTCCACCGGCTTTGACTACAACCGGCTGACCCTGATCATGGCGGTGTTGGAGAAGCGGATCGGCCTGTTCCTGCAAAGCCAGGACGCCTACCTGAACGTGGCGGGCGGTGTCCGGCTCGACGAGCCGGCCGTGGACCTGGGAGTCGCCGTAAGCGTCGCATCCAGCTTTAAAGACCGGCCGACGCGCCCGGAGGACGTTGTTTTCGGAGAAATCGGGCTTACGGGCGAAGTGCGCGGCGTGTCCCGGATCGATCAGCGCATCCGGGAAGCGCAAAAGCTCGGCTTTCGCCGGGCCATTGTGCCGGCCCGGAGTCTGAAGGGGTGGACGCCGCCCGCAGGCATCGACATCGTCGGGGTGCATACGGTTGCGGAGGCGCTTGCCGCCGCGCTTGATTGAACAATCTCTTCATAAATAAGGGTTGAGCGGCCGATATAAGGTGAGAATAACAAAGAAACGCCGGAATATGATTAGACTTGCGCGAGAGAAAGACGGGGGGATATCGTGGCGAAGGAAGAAGAGATCAAAAGCAAGATTCTGAAGCTGGTGGCGCCGGGCACGCAGTTCCGCGACGGGCTGGAAAACGTGCTGCGCGCGAAAACCGGCGCTTTGATTGTCGTGGGCCAGAGCCCGGAGGTGATGGAGCTGGCGGATGGCGGCTTCGCCATCAATTGCGACTTCACGCCGAACTTTTTGTATGAGCTGGCCAAAATGGACGGGGCCATTATTTTAAGCGAAGACGTGAAGAAAATCCATTACGCCAACACGCAGCTGAACCCCGATCCCAGCATGCCGTCCAATGAAACGGGCATTCGGCACCGGACGGCGGAGCGGGTGGCCAAGCAAACCGGAAAGCTGGTCGTGTCTATCTCCCAGCGCCGCAATATCATTACCTTGTATCAAGGAAACCTCCGGTACTCCCTTAAAGATATGGGCGTCATTCTGACCAAGGCGAATCAGGCCATGCAGACGCTGGAAAAGTACAAATCGGTGCTCGATCAGACGCTGATCAACCTGGGGGCGTCGGAATTTGAAGAGGCGGTCACCTTCGAGGACGCGGTCCACGCTCTGCAGCGGGTGGAGATGGTTCTTCGCGTCAAAGCCGAAATCCGCCGGTACATCAACGAACTGGGCAGCGAAGGCCGGCTCATCAGCATGCAGCTGGAGGAGCTGGTCTACAACATCGAGCATGAGTCGGTGCTGCTCATCAAGGATTACTGCCGGGAGCAATCGGAAGAGAAGATCAAAGAGTTCAAGGCGGGCATCGCCAAGCTGTCTCCGGACGAATTGCTCGATTTTCATCACATCGTCCGTCTGCTCGGCTACACGGTCACCAGCACCATTCTGGATGAAACCATTGCGCCGCGGGGATACCGCGTGCTCAGCAAGATTCCCCGTCTGCCCTCCATCATCATTTCCAACCTGGTGGAGAAGTTCGAGTCGCTTCCCCATATTATCTCCGCTTCCATCGAGGAGCTGGACGATGTGGACGGCATTGGGGAAGTTCGCGCCCGCGCCATCAAGGAAGGGCTTCGGAGGTTTCAAGAGCAAGTATTCATTGACAGACAAATTTAAATTCCATACAATTTGTTAGGTTAAGGAAGCCGGCCCGGGCCGGTGATTGAAAAAGGTGGGCAGAGAATGCTGCGAAAAACGGTTCCCAGCATGTTTACGGTCTTGAACCTGTTTTTAGGTATCATCGCCATCATCCTGGTCCTGAACGACACGCCGGTGTTTCCCGAGATTGACAATTCCAATTTGGCCTCCATCATCATTATCATCGCGATGCTGATGGACGGCATCGATGGCCGGCTTGCCAGAGCGTTAAATGTGCAAAGCGAATTCGGCAAGGAGCTGGATTCGTTATCCGACGTCATTTCATTTGGCGTTGCTCCCGCTTTTATTATGTACGTGGTGGCCTACGGGGAGCTGAATCCTCCGGTCGCCTGGATCGCAACGGCCATCTTTCCGATTTGCGGAGCGCTGCGGCTTGCGCGCTTTAACGTCATCGAAGCGCCTCCCGGTTTTTTTGTCGGGCTTCCGATACCGGCTGCGGGCGTGATTCTTTGCACCCTGGCGCTTTTCCATGAAGGACTGTCGTCTTACGTGCTGGTAGCGGCTTCTTTGCTCCTGTCCTTCTTGATGGTAAGCCGGGTGAAATACCCGAGCTTCAAGAAAGTCCGCCTGACGCGCCGCGCCGCCATGATCGCACTCGGCTGCGTGATCGTCGCGCTCATTATGGTCATCCTGTTCCCGAACTATTTGTCCCGCCTCATTTTTGTGCCGCTGGTGATCTATGCGCTTTACGGCACGTTTATGGGGTTCAAGCGCAAGCGCTGACAGCTTCGGCTTCAAGCGCCGAAATCGGCTCGCCGGCTGACGGCGGGCATCCCGAAACAAAAGGAAAACCTCTCCAAACCGGTTCGAACCGGCGGAGAGGTTTTTTTGTTGGTTGCGTTAACCTGTCTTTATGCGCAAGGAGAGCATCAGGACATATTGAAAAAGCCGAGTGTCGCGCAGCGCTTTGATTCGTCCTCCAGCACCTTCTGAAGATCAACCCCGAGCAGGTTGCAGAGGGACGCCATGTAGAACAGATTTTTGCCAAGCTCGGAAGCGACGGCCTCCACGCAATTCTCGCACAATTCTCCGGTCATGTGCGTTTCCAGCACTTTCTTGGCGTCTTCAATTGTCATCTCGTTTGAATAATGCTGTTTGCCGGCGTGTACCTGGATACAGCCGCATTCGGTAATGGCTTTGGCGACGGAGCGCTGAGCCGCGGCGTTGGACTGGGTGTATTTGGACAATACGTCAAGGACGCTGCGGTGGCGGAGCAGAAGCTCCGAGACCTGGTCCTGGAATTGCATCAAGCTGAGCGAGTTCATCTTTTCACCCCGATGATAGGAATGGCGTTAAGGCCATTATAGCGAAACCGTTCCCATAATTCAATTTGACTTTCTTGGGCGTGAGCGGCGTCCGCGGCCAAGGTTTAGTCGCGGCGCGATTGGACCATACTGGTAAAAACGGAAAACGGGATAACCGCATCCGTCGCATACAAAAGAAAGGAAAGGTGAGATGCATGAAAAAAGGATTGCGGCTGATCGCGCTGCTGGCAGGAGCTGCGGTCGGTTTTTACTGGCATTATGAAATCGGTCTGTTGGCCCGCCCGTTTGCCGGAGATTCATGGATGGACGGGAGCTTCTCCATCTGGTGGACGACCGGCGGCACCGCCCTCTTGTTCTGGCTGGCGGCCGCGCTGGGCGGTGAAAGCCTGGCCCGCTCCGCCGCGCGAATGGACGCTGCGCTGCGCCGGACGCCGGCCAACCAGCTTGCTTTTGCCGCCGGCGGGCTATTGCTGGGGCTTGCCGCCGCTGCGCTGTTGTACCCGCTGGCGGATTCGATTGGCGGCGGAAACCCGCTGCTGCCTTTGGCGGTGACGGCGCTGCTCGCCGGAACGGGGTACCGGCTGGGCACCGCCAAGCGTGAGGAATTCCTTGCTTCTTACGAACGTTTGACAGGCGGAGACCCGCAGGAAGAAGAAAAGAGGGAAGACTACAAAATTCTCGACACCAGCGTGATCATCGACGGTCGAATCGCCGATATCTGCAAAACCGGGTTTATCGAAGGCACGCTGGTCATCGCTGCATTTGTGCTGGAGGAGCTTCAGCATATCGCCGATTCGTCGGATCTTTTGAAACGCAACCGGGGACGCCGCGGGCTGGATATTCTGAACAAGATCCAGAAGGAGCTCGACGTTAACGTGCTGATCTACGAGGGGGATTTCGACGACATCTCCGAAGTGGACAGCAAGCTCGTCCGGCTGGCGAAGGTGCTGCACGGCAAGGTGCTGACCAACGACTTTAACCTGAACAAGGTATGCGAGCTGCAAGGCGTATCGGTGCTGAACATTAACGATTTGGCCAATGCGGTGAAGCCGGTTGTTCTGCCGGGCGAGGAAATTGTGGTGCAAGTGATCAAGGACGGCAAAGAGCACGGCCAGGGCGTCGCTTACCTGGACGACGGCACGATGATCGTGGTCGAGGGCGGCCGGGACTTTATCGGTACCACCATGGAGGCGATGGTGACGAGCGTCCTCCAGACGTCCGCCGGCCGGATGATCTTTGCAAAGCCCAAGCTGTTGGAAAAAGCGCAATAAAACGGTATGATAAAAGCAGCCAAAGGCGGGCCGGCGGTGCGAATGAGCACGGACCGGACAACCGGGCTGCTTTTTTTGCGCGCCGCTTCGGCGAGCAGCGGCAGCCCGTCCGTCTTCAGCGGCGAAAGGCAGGACCGGACTGTGCGCTTGCTGCGCGGCTGCCGGTTCGGAAGGCCGCTTTCGCCACTCGGGGAGGAATGACATGGAAACCACATTCGGCGCGGTGGTGGTCGCCGCCGGCCGGGGCACGCGCATGCGCACGGCCGAGAGCAAGCAGTTTTTGCCGATCGGCGGGAAGCCGGTTTTTCTTTATGCATTGGAGCTTTTTGAAGCAATGGCGGAAGCGGCAAGCATTGTGCTGGTTACAGGCGCTGCCGACATCGGGCGTTGCGAGTCGCTGATCCGCGAGCGCGGCCTCCGCAAGGTGACGGCCGTCGTGGCCGGCGGCGATGAGCGGCAGAGCTCCGTTTTCCGCGGTCTGCGGGCTTTGCCCGCGGGCACGGAGTGGGTGCTCGTCCATGACGCCGCCCGTCCCTTCGCGGAGCCGGCCGATGTTCTGGCCTGCTGGCGCCGCGCCCGGACCTGCGGAGCCGCCGTGCTGGCCGTGCCGGTCAAAGATACGATCAAGCTTGCCGGTCCTTCCGGCCTTATCGAATCCACGCCGGACCGGAGCCGGCTCTGGGCCGTTCAGACGCCGCAGGCGTTCCGGCTCCGCGACCTGCTCGCTGCGCATGAGAGCGCCGAGCAGGACGGGTTTATCGGCACCGACGACGCCATGCTGCTGGAGCGGGCCGGCCTGCCGGTCGCCATTGCGGAAGGCGGCTACAACAACCTGAAAATCACGACGCCGGAGGACCTGGAATGGGCGGAGACCTATGCCGCCCGCCGGAGCAAAAGCCTTGCGGCTGAAGGAGAGATGACATGATACGGGTAGGACAAGGATTTGACGTTCACGCCTTTGCGGAAGGCCGCAAGTGCATCGTGGGCGGGGTGGACATTCCGTTCGAGAAAGGGCTCGCCGGCCATTCCGACGCAGACGTGCTGCTGCACGCCGTAGCGGATGCGATTCTCGGGGCTCTTGCGCTTGGCGACATCGGCAAGCATTTTCCCGATACGGACGCCGCCTACAAGGACGCAGACAGCCTGAAGCTGCTGAAGCGGGTCTGGTCGCTTGCCAAGGAGCGGGACTACCGGCTCGGCAACCTCGACGCCACGATCATTTGCCAGCGGCCCAAGATGGCCCCTTATATTCCGCGCATGGCGGAAATTATCGCGGGAGCGCTTGAGGCGGAGACGGAACAGGTCAACGTCAAGGCGACGACGACGGAGAAGCTCGGGTTCACGGGGCGCGAGGAAGGAATCGCGGCTCAGGCGGTTGTTTGTCTTTTCAAAAATATGCTATCATAGCCTGTACGGCTTCTTTATGAGAGAACGGAGGAATCGCACGATGAATCAACCGGTACGCGTGCGCTACGCGCCCAGCCCGACCGGGCATCTGCATATCGGGAATACCCGGACGGCGCTGTTCAACTACCTGTTCGCCCGGCATCACGGGGGACAATTTATTATCCGGATTGAAGACACGGACCTCAAACGCAACGTGCAGGGCGGAGAGGAAAGCCAGCTTAACTACCTGAAATGGCTCGGGATGGAATGGGACGAAAGCGTCGACATCGGTGGTCCGTACGGCCCTTACCGGCAGACGGAGCGGCTGGACATTTACCGGACCTACTGGCAGGGGCTGCTTGAACGCGGCCAGGCCTACCGCTGCTATTGCACGGAGGAAGAACTGGAGCGCGAGCGCGAGGAGCAGGCGGCCAGGGGCGAAACCCCGCAATACTCGGGCCGCTGCCGCCATCTGACGGACGAGCAGGTAAAGGCGTTTGAAGCGGAGGGCCGGGTGCCCAGCGTCCGCTTCCGTGTGCCGGAGGGGCGTTCCTACCCGTTTACGGATATGGTTAAAGGCGACATCGCGTTTGAAGGGGACGGCATCGGGGATTTTGTTATCGTCAAGAAGGACGGCATCCCGACCTACAACTTCGCCGTTGTGGTGGACGACTACCTGATGAAGATTTCCCACGTTCTGCGGGGGGAAGAGCATATTTCGAATACCCCGCGGCAGCTGATGCTGTACGAGGCGTTCGGCTGGGAACCCCCGGTTTTTGCCCACATGACCCTCATCGTCGGCGAAAACCGGAAGAAGCTGAGCAAGCGGGATGAATCGATCATTCAGTTCATCGCCCAGTACGACAAGCTCGGCTACCTGCCGGAAACACTGTTTAACTTTATCGCCCTGCTCGGCTGGTCGCCGGAAGGCGAGGAAGAAATCTTTACGCGCGAAGAGCTGATCGCGGCTTTCGACGCCAACCGGCTGTCCCGCAGCCCGGCGATGTTCGACACCGCGAAGCTGGCCTGGATGAACGGCCAGTACATCAAAAAGCTGGAGCCGGAGCGGCTTACGGCCCTCTGCCTGCCTTATCTCCAAGAGGCTGGACGCGTGTCCGCCGAGCCGGATGAAGAAGAGCTGCGGTGGGCGGCCCGCCTGATCCGCTTGTACCGCGACCACCTGAACTGCGGCTCGGAGATCGTAGGGCTTACCGAGCTTTTCTTCCGCCCGGATGTAGAATACGAGGAAGAGGCGAAGACGGTGCTTGCGGAGGAGCAGGTGCCGGCGGTGCTAGGGGCGTTCCTTGGCCTGGCGGAAAGCGCGGAGGGTTTTGAGCCAGAGGCGGTCAAGGCGATGCTGAAGCAGGTCCAAAAGGACACGGGCTTTAAGGGCAAGCAGCTCTTTATGCCGGTCCGGGCCGCCCTGACGGGACAAACCCACGGACCCGATCTGAACGAAACCGTGTTCCTGCTCGGCCGGGAGAAAACCGTCGAACGGCTGCGCGCCTTGTTGTCATAAAGCGGCGCATTGTATATACTAAATACAAAATCGGACGAAAGTCCGCATATGGCAAGGCATTGACCGGAAGAGTACAGCCGGGCAGGAAAAACCAGAGAAGATACCCGACGGCGGCACCCGCGTGTCCGCCCGGGCTGCGAGGTATCGTTTTCCGCCGGAAGGAATTGCGCCCGGGAGCAGCGGAGTCGAACCGTTTGGCGTAGACTCCGCCGGCCGTCCACGATACGGACACAAGAGGGGACGGTCCCGGATAACCGTTTGCCGGATGCGCGCAAAGCCGCGCTCCGGCAAACGCGCCGCCGCGGAGGTCCCAAGCAGAGTGGAACCGCGCCCGTAAGCGCCTCTGCGGCCTGTCGGCCGCAGGGGCGCTTTTTGTTCGGTGCTCACGTCCGCAGCCCGCCGTCCTTTTGCGCCTCCTGTTATCTGCATCCGCCGCTTCGCCGTTGCCTGCACGATTTCGAACGCTTTGGGGGTCTTTTTACATGTTTCGACGTATGCGGTCTGACATTCGCGCGGTTTTCGACAATGACCCGGCGGCGCGCTCGGTCTTTGAAGTAGTAGTAACGTACTCCGGCATTCACGCGATCTGGATGCACCGGATCGCCCACTGGCTCTACGGCAAGAAGTGGTTTTCGCTGGCGCGGGCGATTTCCCAGTTTTCGCGCTTTATGACCGGCATTGAAATCCATCCCGGCGCCAGGATCGGGGAACGCCTTTTCATTGACCACGGCATGGGGATCGTCATCGGGGAGACCTGCGAAATCGGCAACGACGTAGTTTTGTACCAAGGGGTCACGCTTGGAGGAACGGGGAAAGAAAAAGGCAAGCGGCATCCCACGATCGGCAACGGGGTGGTGGTCGGCTCGGGGGCAAAGGTGCTCGGTTCGTTTCGGGTAGGCGACTATTCGCGGATCGGCGCCAACGCCGTCGTGCTGAAGGAGGTTCCCGGCAACAGCACGGTGGTGGGCAACCCCGGGCGCATCGTCAAGCTGGACGGCGTCCGGGTCGGCCGGCTCAATCATGCGGATATGCCCGACCCCGTCATCGACATCTGCCAAAACCTGCAGCTGCAGATTGAGGAGCTGAAACGGGAGCTGGACGAGGAAAGACGGAAGAACGGAGGAAACGAGCACGATGACGATTAAAATATTCAATACGCCGACACGTCGCAAAGAGGCATTTCAACCGATCGAGCCGGGAAAAGTAACCATGTACGTCTGCGGGCCGACGGTGTACGACTATATTCACATCGGAAACTCCCGCCCGCTGATTTTCTTCGATGCGGTGCGCCGCTATCTGGAGTATCGCGGCTTCGACGTGAAATTCGTCGTCAATTTCACCGATGTGGACGACAAGCTGATCCGCAAGGCGGAGGAAACGGGCACGCCCGTCCCCGAGCTCGCGGACAAATTTATCCGTGCCTACGAGGAGGACGCGGCGGCGCTGAAAGCGCGGCCGGCGATCAATCCGCGCGTAACGGAAAACATGCCCGAGATCATCCGCTTTATCGCCGGCCTGGTCGACAAAGGCTCGGCGTACGAAAGCGGGGGGGATGTGTTTTTCCGTACGGCTACCTTCGAGAAATACGGCCAGATCTCGCGCAAAAATCTGGAGGAGCTGCAGTACGGCATCCGGGTCGGCGTGGACGAGCGTAAGGAAAGCCCGCAGGACTTCGTGCTGTGGAAAGGCGCGAAGCCGGGCGAGATCAGCTGGGAAAGCCCCTGGGGACCCGGGCGCCCGGGCTGGCACATCGAATGCTCGGCCCTCGCGGCCAAGTACCTTGGGGAAACGGTCGACATTCACGGCGGCGGGGAGGATCTGGAGTTCCCTCACCATGAATGCGAAGCGGCCCAATCCGAATCGCTGAGCGGCAAGCCGCTGGCGAACTACTGGATGCACAACGCCTTCCTGAACATCGACAACGAGAAGATGTCCAAATCGCTTGGCAACGGCCGTTCCGTGAGGGATATTTTGCGTGAGCACAAGCCGGAGGCGCTGCGCTTCGTTATTCTCTCGACGCATTACCGGAATCCGCTTAACTTCAGCAGCGAATCGCTGCGCCAGGCGGAGGCGGGCGTCGAGCGGCTGAACAACAGCTACGCCAACCTGCTGCATGTGCTGGAAGCGGCGGAGGGCGAAGCGGAAGAGACCACAGCGTCCGGCGAGGCTGCTGCAGCCGCCCAAAAAGCGGTTGCGGATTTCGAACGGAGCATGGACGAGGACTTCAACACGTCCGACGCGATTACGGCGATGTTCGACCTGGCGGCGGCAGCCAACCGCGAAATCAAGGAAGGCCGCGCCTCGTCGGGCACGCTCCGTGCGCTCAAGGAAGCGTTCGGGCAGCTCGACTCGGTGCTGGGCCTCCTTTATCCACTTGCGGATGAGCAAGGCGACGAAGAGATTGATCGTCTGATCGAAGAGCGCCAGGAAGCGCGGCGGACCAAAAATTGGGCGCGCGCCGATGAAATCCGCGATCTGCTTGCCGCCCAGGGCATCATCCTGGAGGATACGCCGCAGGGCATCCGCTGGCGCCGGAAGTAAGGGGATGGGCATGGAACCGAACCTTTTCGCTTTTTCCCCCGCCGTCGAGCCCCGGCTGATGAATCCGCTCGCCCTGGCTTACGCGGGAGATGCCGTGTATGACTTGTTCATCCGGCAATATGTCCTGTCGCAGCCGAACCAGCGGCCGCACCACCTGCACCGTGAAACGAGCCGCTACGTTTCCGCCAAAGCGCAGGCGCGGACGCTTGAGCGTTGGATGCCGCTGCTGACCGAGGAGGAGCAGGACATCGTGCGGCGCGGCCGCAACGCCAAGTCGGGCACCGTTCCGAAGAACACCGAGGTGGTCGTGTACCGGCACAGCACCGCTTTTGAATGCCTGATCGGCTATTTGTATTACACGAAGCAGCATGGCCGGCTGCATGAGCTTCTCCTGGCGGGCCTTGCTCCCGAACCCGGGGAGGAAGCCGGCGGAGAGCGCTGAACGCCTTTTTACGAGATGGAGGAACGAACATGGAAGAATATTTGGCAGGAAAGCACTCCGTACTGGAAGCTCTCCGCTCCGGCCGAGCGATCCACAAAATCTGGGTCGCCGAAGGGGCCCAGAAGCATCTGGTCCAGCCGATTCTCGCCGAAGCGAAGACGCTCGGCGTCATCGTGCAGACGGCGGACAAACGGAAGCTGGATCAAATGGCCGGCGGAGTGCAGCATCAGGGCGTCGTCGCCCAGGTGGCCGCCTATGAATATGCCGAGCTGGAGGACATCCTGAAGGCGGCCGAGGAAAGCGGGGAACCGCCTTTCCTTCTGCTGCTCGATGAAATCGAGGACCCGCACAACCTGGGCTCGATTCTGCGGACCGCCGAATGCACGGGCGTGCACGGGGTGATCATTCCCAAGCGGCGGTCCGTCGGCCTGACCGCCACGGTTTCGAAAACCTCGGCAGGCGCGGCGGAATATGTGCCGGTAGCCAAGGTGACCAACCTGGCGCAGACGATCGACCAGCTGAAGGAACGCGGCATCTGGGTGGCGGGCACGGCCGGCGAAGCCAAACAAGACATTTACCAAAGCGATTTCCGCCTTCCGCTCGCCCTGGTCATCGGGAACGAAGCGAAAGGCATCGGCCGGCTCATCAAGGAAAAATGCGATTTCCTCGTCAAGCTGCCGATGTTCGGAAGCATCAACTCGCTGAACGCTTCGGTGGCGGCTTCCGTTTTTATGTACGAGGTTGTGCGTCAGCGCCGGGCTTCCGTCTAGGAGCGCGGGATGAAAGACTATTTGATCGTCGACGGATACAACATCATCGGAGCCTGGCCCGAGCTGGCCCGGCTGCGGGATATCCGTCTGGAGGACGCGCGCGACCGGCTGATCGACATCCTGTCCGATTACCAGGGGTATTCGGGATTTGACGTCTATCTGGTGTTCGACGCCCACCAGGTCCCTGGACTCGGCGGCAAATACGAGCAGAGCAAGCTCCGGGTGCTGTACACGCGCGAAAAGGAAACGGCGGACGAGCTGATCGAGCGGCTGGTTACGGAGCTGGCGGGCCGGCGCAGGCAAGTCTACGTCGCCACGTCGGACATGACCGAGCAGCATGTCGTGTTCGGCAAAGGCGCGCTTCGCCTGCCCGCCCGGGAGCTGCTCGTCAAAGTGCGGGAAACCCGCAAGGAGGTCCGCAGCCGGATCGACGCTCCCAAGCCCGCCCGCAACACCTTCGATAGCAAAATGAGTCAGGATATGAGAGATCGTTTCGAAAAATGGCGACGCGGGGAAAGATAGCCGGAAATCCGCCTTTTTATCCTAAAGATTGCGCTTTCATAAGGTTGACGATAATCGGACCGATCATGTATACTTGACTCACATATTTGCTTTTTCCCATATGACCGTTGCATGCACTTGCTGCCTGACAAGCCAAGCCGGAGGGATTTTTGGTGGGTATTGACCTCAACAAAGCAAGAAAGCGGGACTGTGCCCTGATGGCCGATGAAGATAATGTTGAGGCCGTGCGCGAAGGAAACTCCGAGGCATTGGAACACTTGATCAACAAATACAAGAATTTCGTCAGGGCCAAAGCGCGCTCCTATTTTCTGATCGGCGCAGACCGGGAAGACATCGTTCAGGAAGGCATGATCGGGCTGTACAAATCGATCCGCGACTTCCGCGGGGACAAGCTGGCTTCGTTCAAGGCTTTCGCGGAGCTGTGCATCACGCGGCAGATCATCACCGCCATCAAGACGGCTACGCGGCAGAAGCACATTCCGCTCAACTCCTATGTTTCGCTGGACAAGCCGATTTACGACGAAGAGTCGGACCGGACGCTGCTGGACGTCATTTGCGGACCGAAGGTGACCGATCCGGAAGAGCTCATCATCAACCGGGAAGAATTCAGCGGCCTGGAAGACAAGATGGGGGAAATCCTCAGCGACCTGGAACGGAAAGTGCTCATGCTTTATCTGGACGGGCGTTCCTATCAGGAAATCGCGGTGGATCTGGACCGGCACGTGAAATCGATCGACAACGCCCTGCAGAGGGTGAAGCGCAAGCTGGAGCGTTACCTGGAAGTCCGGGATATGAACTAGCGTTTGTTTTGAATTTAATAGGAAGACCGCTCCGGCAGCTTCCGCCAGACCATGAAGACGCATCTGCTCCCGAGGGAACGGATGTTTTTTTTGTCCGAATCCGGTTTGACGCGGCCGAAAACGGTCGATACTGGGGAGCAGACGGAAGAAAACTTCCTTGACAGCACTGTCAGGCTGTGCTAAATTATTTTAGGTAACCCTATTTGTCGGAGTCTACTCAAGACAATCGGGGTTCTTTAATTCAGGTTGTCTCGGGAGGTGTGATCCATGCGGGTTATTATTACGTTGGCATGTACAAGCTGCAAGCAAAGAAACTATACGTCCAACAAGAACAAGCGTAACAACCCTGACCGCTTGGAGAAGAAGAAATATTGCAAATTCTGCAATTCTCATCAGCTTCATCGCGAGACCCGTTAAGGTTAAAACGGAGGTGCAGTTGTGGGATTCGTAGCCAGAATGAAGCAAGGATTCAGTTCAACGTTCTCCTTCTTCGCGGAGAGCTGGTCCGAACTGCGCAAGGTCAAGTGGCCGGGACGCAAGGAACTGACCAGCTACACGATCGTGGTTATCACGACGATCATTTTCGTGGGAATCTATTTCACTATCTTGGATCTGATCATTTCCGAGCTAGTGAGACTCGTCACTAAATAAAGTGACCAAGGAGACGATCATGGAGAAAAGATGGTATGTCGTCCATACCTACTCCGGGTATGAGAACAAGGTAAGGGCCAACTTGGAGAAGCGCGTCGAATCCATGAATATGCAGGACAAGATTTTCCGCGTCCTCGTCCCTATGGAAGAGGAACTGGTGAACAAGGACGGCAAGAAGAAAACCGTCATGCGTAAAGTTTACCCCGGTTATGTCCTCGTGGAAATGATTCAGACCGACGACTCCTGGTATGTCGTCCGCAACACCCCTGGCGTGACAGGATTTGTAGGCTCCACCGGTTCGGGATCGAAGCCGACTCCGCTTCTGCCCGAAGAGGTTGACGCCATTCTTCGTCACATGGGAATTGAGGAACCGAAGCCGCGCATCGACTTCGAACTGAAGGAGACGGTACGCGTCAAGGTAGGGCCTTTTGCCGACTTCGTTGGCTCCGTGGAAGAGATTCTCTTCGACAAGAGCAAGCTGAAGGTTCACGTCAACATGTTTGGCAGGGAAACCCCGCTTGAGCTGGATTTCACTCAAGTGGAAAAGTTATAGGGAAGCCGCCCCAAGGGCTGTTTTTCATAAGCGGTTTCTATGCGTCTGCCTCCCTGGCGGGCGTATTCGTTTGCGAGCCGGTCCGGCTCGCGGCATCCACGATAATCGCGCGCTTCCGCTTGCGGCAGCGAACGCTTATCCCGGTGGGAGGGCAAAGTCCCGTTCGACCACATTCCAGGCAAGGAGGTGTCCCGCATGGCTAAAAAGGTAATCAAAATGGTAAAACTGCAGGTTCCCGCAGGCAAAGCGAATCCCGCACCGCCGATCGGTCCCGCACTCGGTCAAGCAGGCGTAAACATCATGGCATTCTGCAAAGAGTTCAACGCCCGCACGGCAGACCAAGCCGGTTTGATCATTCCGGTTGAAATCTCCGTATTCGAAGACCGCTCCTTCACGTTCATCACCAAAACCCCGCCCGCAGCTGTTCTGCTCCGCGTAGCAGCCGGCATCGAGAAGGGTTCGGGCGAGCCGAACAAGAAGAA
The DNA here is from genome assembly GCF_059735245.1 of Gorillibacterium sp. sgz306347. NCBI lineage: Bacteria > Bacillati > Bacillota > Bacilli > Caryophanales > Paenibacillaceae > Gorillibacterium > Gorillibacterium sp. sgz306347. The sequence continues at coordinate 43,317 of NZ_JCAPET010000027.1, read as the reverse complement.
AGTCGCTACGCTCAAGCGCGATAAGGTTCGCGAAATCGCCGAGCAAAAAATGGAAGACCTGAACGCTGCGACCGTCGAGGCCGCAATGCGCATGGTCGAAGGTACCGCCCGCAGCATGGGCATCACGATCGCCGACTAATCGGTTCGTGACGTGCCGCAACCCGGTTTCATCCAAATGCAAGCTTCCCGAAACGGTTTCGTCCGGTTTTGGACCGGCGCTCGTTTTACGTTTGGATATCGGTCTTTTCAAGGCCGTATGTGGGAGGATATTCCGTTAGTACCACAAAGGAGGAACAAGACGTGCCGAAGCATGGTAAGAAGTATGCCGAAGCGGTCAAGACGGTTGACCAAGAAGCTCTTTACGAGCCGCAGGACGCCGTTGTCGCCGTGAAGAAGATGGCTGCCGCGAAATTCGACGAAACGGTCGAAGTCGCTGTCCGTCTGGGCGTTGACCCGAAGAAACAAGACCAGGCCGTCCGTGGAGTCGTTGTACTTCCGCACGGAACCGGTAAAACGAAACGCGTGCTCGTGTTCGCCAAAGGCGACAAAGCCAAGGAAGCCGAGCAAGCGGGAGCCGATTTTGTCGGCGACCAAGACATGATCAACAAAATTCAGCAAGGCTGGTTCGACTTCGATGTCTGCGTAGCTACGCCGGACATGATGAGCGAAGTCGGGAAACTCGGGCGTCTGCTCGGGGGCAAAGGCCTGATGCCGAACCCGAAAGCGGGCACCGTTACGTTTGACGTAGCGAAAGCCGTTCAGGAAATCAAAGCCGGTAAGATCGAATACCGTTTGGACAGAGCGGGACAAATTCATGCCCCGATCGGTAAAGTGTCCTTCGGAGAAGAACAACTGGCCGAAAACCTGCGCGCGCTGATCGACGCTCTCGTTCGCGCGAAGCCGGCAGCCGCCAAAGGGGTATACCTGAAGGGTGCCGCGGTTTCCTCCACGATGGGACCGAGCGTGAAGCTGAGCCTGCAATCGTTCAGATAAGCATTGACTGGATCCGTGTGATCTGGTAAGCTGTCGTAAGGTTTGAAAATGAATATGCTGCCGTAGACAGTAGGTGTCCGGGTTCCCGGACTTAATTTCCTCCCGAGGCGTTCGGATATAGTTGTGGATTCCGTCTGGAATTACGACTTCTGGGCCTTCGTGCGAGCGCGAAGGCCTTTTCTATGTTCGTCTGTCGCAAGGATGTTAAGGCAGTACAGTTACAGGAGGTGTATCAATGGCAAACGCAAAAGTTTTGGAACTCAAACAACAGCAAGCGGCTGAGGTTTCCGGCAAACTGAAGGAAAGCGTGACGACCGTCGTGGTCGACTACCGCGGTCTGAACGTAGCCCAAGTAACCGAGCTTCGGAAACAATTGCGCCAAGCGAACGTAGAGTTCCAAGTCTTGAAGAACTCTGTTGTCCGCCGCGCGACCGCCGATGCGGAGCTGACCGAGCTGGACCAATACCTGAGCGGCCCGACCGCGATCGCGTTCTGTAAGGAAGACGCGGTAGCGCCGGCCAAAATCCTGTCCGACTTCGCGAAGAAGAACGACAAGCTGAGCGTAAAAGGCGGGGTCGTTGAAGGCAGAGTTGTCGGCATCGACCAAATCAAAGCGCTGGCGGAGCTTCCTTCCCGCGAAGGTCTGCTTTCCATGCTGCTTTCCGTCCTGCAAGCGCCGATGCGCAATGTTGCGCTGGCTGTCAAAGCCGTCGCCGAGAAGCAAGAAGGCGGAGTGCAAGAAGCGTAAGTTTGACCGCATGATGATACCGGAGAACCCCTTCCGGGTTTCCGATGAACCGAAACGTTCAACCCAATACGATTATATGGAGGTTTACCATGAGCAAAGAGCAAATTCTCGAAGCCATCAAAGGCATGACCGTTCTCGAACTGAACGATCTGGTAAAAGCAATCGAAGAGGAATTCGGCGTAACCGCCGCTGCTCCGGTAGCAGTTGTTGGCGGAGGCGCAGCAGCTGCTGAAGCCGCTGAGCAAACCGAATTCGACGTAATCCTGACCAACGCCGGCGCGTCCAAAATCAACGTCATCAAAGTCGTTCGCGAAATCACGGGTCTCGGCCTGAAAGAAGCGAAAGATCTGGTTGACAACGCTCCGAAACCGATCAAAGAAAAGATTTCCAAAGAGGACGCAGAAGCCCTCAAAGCAAAACTTACCGAAGCTGGCGCTACGGTAGAAGTAAAGTAAGTTAAACCGGCCCCGTCAGGGGCTACTAAAGCGGACCGGATCGCGGCGCCAGCCGTTCGCGATACCCGCCCGCCTTTATCGTGGAGCCGACCTTGCTTGACAAGGGCGGCTCCATGTTTTATCACGGGAGGTATCGAGCATGGGCGAGCACTACTATACCAGCAAGCCGTCCGCCGGCCACGACCTGAGAACCTTTCGGGAAACGCTGCGCGGGCATGACTTTTCCTTCACGACCGACGCAGGGGTTTTTTCCAAGGGCGGCATCGATTTCGGCAGCAGGCTGCTGATAGAAACGATGGCCATTCCGGCCGGCGCCGAAGTGTTGGATGTCGGCTGCGGATACGGGCCGATCGGGTTGTCGGCCGCCCGGCTCGCCGCTCCCGGCAAGGTGACGATGGTGGACATCAATGAACGCGCAGTGGAGCTGGCCCGTCAGAACGCAGCGGCGAATTCGGTCGCCAACGTGGAGATCATGGTCAGCAATCTGTTTGAGGAGCTTGCGGGCCGCGAGTTCGACTGCATTTTGACCAACCCGCCCATACGGGCCGGGAAGGAAACGGTGCACCGGATTTTCACCGAGGCAAGAGAGCACTTGAAGGTGGGCGGCCGTCTGTGGGTCGTTATTCAAAAAAAACAAGGCGCTCCTTCCGCTTATGCAAAATTGGAGAAACTTTTTGGATCCGTTCAAGAGGCGGCGAAGAAAAAAGGCTTTTCAATCTATAGCTGTGTCCGGTGAAGTTTTCATTGACTGCCATATTGTTATGTGATATCATAATAAAATGTCAGTATAAAATGGGCTTCATGTCTTTAGTTGACTAAAATGTCAAGTTCTTTTTGATAGACCGTTTCGCTCTGGATGAAACCCATCACCGATTATTTTTCCGGCCCCGTGCATAAAGTTTCGGATGCTGGCGTATAATATTTGGTTTTTGGGCAATATCTACAGAATAGACGAATCGGTCGTTTTCTGCCGTACAGCTTAGGAAAGACTTTGACTACAGGCCTTGTGGGAAGCCGTCAAGGAGGCTTCGGTCGAAGCTTTTTCTTGTTTTATCGATATCCGAAAGGTTGTTCCCTCCGCGGGAATGGGCTTTCCGATGTCGTTGGTAAAACGCCGCCCGTGCGGGCGGGCACGGCCTGAAGGCGCGGGGAAACCGGCGCTTTGGAAGGCCGGGCATCCATGCTAGAAGTTTCATTGAGTAGACACAAGGGGTGAAGAAAAGTTGGCAGGTCATCTTGTACAATACGGACGACGCAAACGCAGAAGCTATGCGCGGATCAACGAAATCCTGGAAGTCCCCAACCTGATTGAAATCCAACAGAAATCGTATCAGTGGTTTCTGGATGAAGGCCTGCGGGAAATGTTCCAGGATATTTCCCCGATTCAGGACTTTACGGGCAATCTGGTATTGGAATTCATCGACTACAGCCTGGGCGAGCCCAAGTATACGGTCGACGATTCCAAAGAGCGCGACGTAACTTATGCCGCTCCGCTGCGGGTTAAAGTGCGCCTGATCAATAAGGAAACCGGCGAAGTCAAGGAGCAGGAAGTCTTCATGGGCGATTTCCCGCTGATGACGGAAACCGGCACTTTCATTATCAACGGCGCCGAGCGTGTCATCGTCAGTCAGCTTGTTCGTTCTCCCAGCGTCTACTTCAGCACCAAGATCGACAAGAATGCAAAAAAGACCTTCACGGCGACGGTAATTCCGAACCGCGGGGCCTGGCTTGAGCTTGAAACCGACGCGAAGGACATCATCTATGTCCGGATCGACCGCACGCGCAAAATTCCCGTGACGGTTCTTCTCCGCGCGCTCGGCTTCGGCACGGATGCGGAAATTCTGGATCTCCTCGGCGACGACGAGTTTATCCGGAACACGCTGGATAAAGACAATACCGATTCCACCGAAAAAGCGTTGATCGAAATTTACGAGCGCCTGCGGCCGGGCGAGCCTCCGACCCTGGAGAACGCCAGAAGCCTGCTGGTAGCCCGTTTCTTCGATCCGAAGCGCTATGACTTGGCCAATGTCGGCCGCTATAAAATCAACAAGAAGCTTCATATCAAAAACCGCCTGTTCAATCAGCGGCTGGCTGAAACGCTGGTTGATCCGGATACCGGCGAAATTATCGCCGAGGCCGGACAAATGCTTGACCGCCGCCTGCTCGATCAGGTTCTTCCGTACCTGGAGAAGAATGTGGGCTTCCGTTCGTATTCCGTTGCGGGCGGTGTGACCGAATCGGAGGAAATTCCGGTTCAGGTGATCAACGTCTATTCTCCGCAGGAAGACAACAAGCTTGTCAAAGTGATTGCGAACGGTACGATCGACAAATCCGTCAAGCATATTACGCCGGCGGATATCATCGCTTCGATCAACTACTTCATCGGCCTGCTGCACGGCATCGGCAGCACCGACGATATCGACCACCTGGGCAACCGCCGTCTGCGTTCCGTAGGCGAGCTGCTGCAAAACCAGTTCCGCATCGGGCTTTCCCGGATGGAACGGGTGGTTCGCGAGCGCATGTCGATCCAGGACGCCAATGTCATCACGCCGCAGGCGCTGATCAACATTCGTCCGGTCATCGCCTCCATCAAGGAGTTCTTCGGAAGCTCCCAGCTTTCGCAGTTCATGGACCAAACGAACCCGCTCGCCGAGCTTACGCACAAACGCCGTCTGTCGGCGCTTGGCCCAGGCGGCCTGACGCGGGAACGGGCAGGCATGGAAGTGCGCGACGTTCACCCGTCCCACTACGGCCGGATGTGTCCGATCGAGACGCCGGAAGGTCCGAACATCGGGTTGATCAACTCGCTGTCCACGTTCGCACGGATTAACGAGTATGGCTTCATCGAAGCGCCGTACCGGCGCGTCGACCCGAACACGGGCGTTGTCACGGAGCAAATCGATTACCTGACGGCCGACGAGGAAGACAACTACGTCGTCGCCCAGGCGAACGCGGTGCTGACCGAAGAAGGCAAGTTTGCCGAAGAAAACGTCATCGTCCGGTTCAAGGACGACATTCTGACGCTTCCGCGCGAGCGTGTCGACTACATGGACATTTCGCCGAAGCAGGTCGTTTCCGTCGCCACGGCGCTGATCCCGTTCCTTGAGAACGACGACTCCAACCGTGCGCTTATGGGATCGAACATGCAGCGGCAAGCCGTTCCGCTGCTTGTGCCCCGCTCTCCGCTGGTCGGCACCGGCATGGAGCATAAATCCGCCAAGGACTCCGGCGTTTGTATCGTCGCGAAGTACGACGGCGTTGTCGAGCGCACGAGCGCGAACGAAATCTGGGTGCGCCGCCAGGAAACCATTGACGGCAAGCTTGTCAACGGCAACCTGGACAAATACAAGCTGCACAAATTCGAGCGGTCCAACCAAGGGACGTGCATCAACCAGCGTCCGCTTGTGTTCCGCGGCGAGATCGTCAAAGCCGGCGACATTCTGGCCGACGGTCCTTCGACGGAGCAGGGCGAGCTCGCGCTCGGCCGCAACGTGGTCGTCGCGTTCATGACCTGGGAAGGGTACAACTACGAGGATGCCATCCTCCTCAGCGAGCGTCTTGTCAAAGAGGACGTGTACACCTCGATTCATATTGAAGAATACGAGTCCGAAGCCCGCGACACGAAGCTCGGACCGGAAGAAATCACCCGCGATATCCCGAACGTCGGCGAAGAAGCGCTGAAGAACCTTGACGAGCGCGGCATCATTCGCGTCGGCGCCGAGATTGCGGCCGGCGACATCCTGGTCGGCAAGGTAACGCCCAAAGGCGTGACCGAGCTGACGGCGGAAGAACGCCTGCTGCACGCCATCTTCGGTGAAAAAGCGCGCGAAGTGCGCGATACCTCGCTGCATGTTCCGCACGGTACGGACGGCATCGTAGTCGACGTGAAGGTATTTACCCGCGAGAACGGAGACGAGCTTCCGCCCGGCGTGAACCAGCTGGTGCGCGTCTACATTGCCCAGAAGCGGAAAATCTCCGAAGGCGACAAGATGGCCGGACGCCACGGCAACAAAGGGGTTGTGGCCCGCATTCTGCCGGAAGAGGATATGCCTTTCCTGCCGGACGGAACGCCGGTGCAGGTTGTTTTGAACCCGCTGGGCGTACCTTCCCGGATGAACATCGGGCAAGTGCTGGAGGTTCACCTCGGCATGGCCGCCCTTCAGCTCGGCATTCACGTGGCGACGCCGGTATTCGACGGCGCGCACGAGAACGACGTGTTCGACACGATGGTGGAAGCCGGCATGCAGCGCAACGGCAAAACGCGTTTGTACGACGGCCGCACAGGCGAAGAGTTTGAGCGCGAAGTCACCGTCGGCGTCATGTATATGATCAAGCTGGCGCACATGGTCGACGACAAAATCCACGCCCGTTCCACCGGGCCGTACTCCCTCGTTACGCAGCAGCCGCTGGGCGGCAAAGCGCAATTCGGCGGGCAGCGGTTCGGGGAGATGGAAGTTTGGGCCCTGGAAGCCTATGGCGCCGCCTATACGCTCCAGGAAATTCTCACCGTCAAGTCCGACGACGTGGTCGGCCGGGTCAAGACGTACGAATCGATCGTCAAAGGCGAAAACGTGCCGGAGCCGGGCGTTCCGGAATCCTTCAAGGTTCTGATCAAGGAGCTGCAAAGCTTGGGCATGGACGTGAAGATCCTTTCGGGCGACGAGCAGGAAATTGAAATGAAAGAGCTGGACGACGAGGACGATGTCAGCGGCGACAAGCTGAATCTGAATCTCGAAGGCGCGGAGTACGGAGTCGAGTGATCGGCAGAAGCAGTACAATCTTGAGGAGGGTTGCTCCTTGATCGACGTAAACAACTTCGAATACATGAAAATCGGGCTGGCTTCCCCGGAAAAAATCCGTTCGTGGTCCCGGGGGGAAGTCAAAAAACCGGAGACGATCAACTACCGGACGCTCAAACCGGAAAAAGAAGGCCTTTTCTGCGAAAAGATCTTCGGACCGACGAAGGACTGGGAATGTCACTGCGGCAAGTACAAACGCGTTCGCTACAAAGGCGTCGTGTGCGACCGCTGCGGAGTCGAAGTCACCCGGCAAAAAGTGCGCCGCGAGCGCATGGGCCACATCGAGCTGGCCGCTCCCGTCTCCCACATCTGGTACTTCAAAGGGATTCCGAGCCGCATGGGCCTTGCTTTGGACATGTCTCCCCGTTCCCTGGAAGAAGTCATTTACTTTGCATCCTATGTGGTGACCGACCCGGGAGATACGCCGCTGGAGAAGAAGCAGCTCCTGTCCGAGAAGGAATACCGCAGCTATCGCGAGAAGTACGGGTACGCCTTCCAGGCGGGCATGGGCGCCGAAGCGGTCAAAAAGCTGCTGCAGGACATCGACCTTGAACGCGAGCTTGAAACGCTCAAGGAAGAGCTGCGCACCGCCCAAGGGCAGCGCCGCAACCGGGCGATCAAGCGTCTGGAAGTCATTGAGGCATTCCGCAACTCGAAAAACCGTCCCGACTGGATGGTTCTCGACGTGCTGCCGGTCATCCCGCCGGAACTGCGCCCGATGGTGCAGCTCGACGGCGGCCGGTTTGCGACCTCCGACTTGAACGACCTGTACCGCCGCGTCATCAACCGGAATAACCGGCTGAAACGGCTGCTGGACCTCGGCGCACCCGATATCATCGTGCAGAACGAGAAACGGATGCTTCAGGAAGCCGTCGACGCGCTGATCGATAACGGCCGCCGCGGCCGTCCGGTTACGGGCCCCGGCAACCGTCCGCTCAAATCGCTGTCCCACATGCTGAAGGGGAAACAAGGCCGTTTCCGGCAAAACCTGCTCGGCAAACGGGTTGACTATTCCGGCCGTTCCGTAATCGTTGTCGGCCCGAACCTGAAGATGTACCAATGCGGCCTTCCGAAAGAAATGGCCCTGGAGCTCTTCAAGCCGTTCGTGATGAAGGAACTGGTCAACAAAGGCTTGGCCCACAACATCAAGAGCGCCAAGCGCAAAGTCGAGCGCAGCAGCGGCGAGGTTTGGGACGTTCTGGAGGAAGTCATCAAGGAGCACCCGGTTCTGCTGAACCGTGCCCCCACGCTTCACCGGCTGGGTATCCAGGCATTCGAGCCGATTCTGGTTGAGGGCAAAGCCATCAAGCTTCACCCGCTTGTCTGTACGGCGTACAACGCCGACTTTGACGGCGACCAAATGGCCGTGCACGTTCCGCTTTCGGCGGAAGCGCAAGCCGAAGCCCGGCTGCTGATGCTGGCATCCGGCAACATTTTGAACCCGAAGGACGGCAAACCGGTCGTTACCCCTTCGCAGGACATGGTCCTCGGCAGCTTCTACCTGACGATGTCCGATGTGAACGCAAAGGGAACCGGCGCGGTGCTGAGCTCGATTCACGAAGCGATTTCCCTGTACCAGCGGGGAATTGCCTCGCTGCACGCGATCGTCGCCATTCCGGCGAAGCTGCTGCACAAGACGAGCTTTACACCCGAGCAGCAAAACGCGATGATCATCACGACCATCGGGAAGATCATCTTCAACGAAATTTTCCCCGACGATTTCCCGTATATCAACGAGGCGACCAAAACCAACTTGTTGAACGGAACGCCGGACAAATACTTTATCTTTGAAAAAGGCATGGACGTGCGCGAGCGCATCCAGAGCTGCCCGGACGCGAAAGGCGTCGGCAAAGAATACCTCGGTTCGATTATCGCCGAGTGCTTCCGCAAGTACAAAACAACGGAAACCTCGATCATTCTCGACCGGATCAAAGCCACCGGCTTTACGTATTCGACCAAGGCGGGGATTTCCATCGCCGTCGACGACGTTATCGTTCCGCAGGAAAAAGCGAGCCTGATCAAGGAATCCAATGACAAGGTTAACCTGGTCATGAACCAGTACCGCCGCGGTCTGATCACGGACGAAGAACGGTACACCCGCGTCATTTCCATCTGGAGCCGCGTCAAGGACGAACTGACGGACATCCTGATGAAATCGCTGGATAAGTTCAACTCCATCAACATGATGGTCGAATCGAAAGCACGGGGTAACAAATCGCAGATCACCCAGCTCGGCGGCATGCGCGGCCTGATGGCGACGCCGACCGGCCGGATTTACGAACTGCCGATCATCTCGAACTTCCGCGAAGGCCTGACGGTCCTGGAGTACTTTATCTCCACCCACGGCGCGCGGAAAGGTCTGGCCGATACCGCGCTGCGGACGGCTGACTCCGGTTACCTGACCCGCCGTCTGGTCGACGTGGCGCAGGACGTTATCGTCCGCGAAGAAGACTGCGGTACGGACAAAGGGTTTATCGTCAGCAAGATCCAAGACGGCAAAGAAGTTATCGAGGATCTGTATGACCGCATCGAAGGCCGGTATGCGTTTGAAACGGTGAAGCATCCGGAAACCGGCGAAGTCATCGTCGGCCGCAACGAGCTGATCGAAGCCAACATCGCCGACGAGATCGTGAAGGCGGGCATCGAGAAGCTGCAAATCCGTTCGGTGCTGAGCTGCCGCGCCCGTCACGGCGTCTGCAAGAAGTGCTACGGCCGCAACCTCGCCACCGGCGAGCACGTGGAGATCGGGGAAGCGGTCGGCATCATCGCCGCCCAATCGATCGGCGAACCGGGTACCCAGCTGACGATGCGTACGTTCCACACCGGCGGCGTTGCCGGCGACGACATCACGCAAGGTCTGCCGCGGATTCAGGAGCTCTTTGAAGCCCGGAATCCGAAGGGCCAGGCGATCATCAGCGAATTGGACGGCGTCGTGAAGGAAATCCGCGAAGCGAAGGACCGCCGCGAGATCGAGGTGCAAGGCGAAGCGGAGTCCCGCGTGTACTCCGTCACCTACGGATCGCGCATCCGCGTAACCAAAGGCCAGCAAATCGAAGCCGGCGACGAACTGACGGAAGGCTCGATCGACCCGAAAGACATGCTTCGCATCAAAGGCATCCGCGGCGTGCAGAACTATATTCTTCAGGAAGTTCAGCGCGTTTACCGGAACCAGGGCGTAGAAATCAACGACAAGCACGTTGAGGTCATGATCCGCCAGATGCTGCGCAAAATCCGCGTAATCGACGCGGGTCACACGTCCCTGCTGCCGGGTTCGTTCGTGGACATCCACGAATACGAAACCGCCAACCTGGAGGCTCTCCTGAACGGCGACGAGCCTGCAGTGGCGCGTCCGGTCCTGCTCGGGATCACGAAGGCGTCCCTCGAAACGGATTCGTTCCTTTCGGCGGCCTCCTTCCAGGAAACCACGCGGGTGCTCACCGATGCCGCCATCAAGGGCAAAGTGGATCAACTGCTCGGCCTGAAGGAGAACGTCATCATCGGCAAGCTGATTCCGGCCGGTACCGGGATGTCGCGCTACCGGAATATCCGGATGAGCGATTCCAACGGGGTGCTGGGAGAAGACGAGCCGACTGAAGGCTCTGCGGAAGCAGTCGAATCCTCCGAAACCGAAACGGTAGAGGTGCAATAAGCTTTTCAAGCAACCCAAACACGCATTCGTTCAAGAAAAGTTCGATTTCGCAGTTCGGAAAGAGAACTTTTCTTGACATGCGATTTTGGAAGTGCTACTATATCAAAGTGTGCCAAAATCGAATATTTCCCTGTCCTTTGGAGGATGTAGTTGATATGTCTTATGATAAAGTGAAACAGGCCGGAAAGTTGAGTATTGGCACAAAACAGGCGGCTCGAATGGTGGAGCTGGGGAAAGCGGACGAGGTGTTTATCGCCAAGGATGCGGATCCGAGAATCACCGGAAAAGTCGCGAACCTCTGCAAGAAGTGCGGAGTAAAAGTCACTTACGTAGATTCCATGAAGCAGCTTGGCAAAGCTTGCGGAATTGAAGTGGGGGCCGCTGTAGCGGCGGTCGTAAATGAATAAGGAATCCATCCGTTTTTGTAACCGGGAGGCCGGGGGCAAAAACGTTTCCTTTGTCCATCTATGACTCACCTGGATCTGTGGGCTTGCTGTCAGAGGTTGCCGAAGCCATTCGGATACGAACGGACTTCATCTCAATCAATACCTGGAAGGGGGTGCCGAAATGCCGACAATTAACCAACTGGTGCGCAAAGGCCGCAAAGCCAAGATCGAGAAATCGAAATCTCCGGCTCTGCAAAAAGGCTTCAACGCGCTGAAAAGGGAAGAAACCGACTTGAGCGCGCCGCAAAAACGCGGTGTCTGCACTCGTGTCGGTACCATGACGCCGAAGAAACCGAACTCCGCTCTGCGGAAATATGCGCGGGTACGCTTGTCCAACAAGATTGAAGTAACCGCATATATCCCGGGGATCGGTCACAACCTGCAAGAGCACAGCGTTGTATTGGTTCGCGGAGGCCGGGTAAAAGACTTGCCTGGTGTTCGTTACCACATCATCCGCGGTGCGCTGGATACCGCAGGCGTGAACAACCGGAAACAAGCCCGCTCGAAGTACGGAGCGAAACGTCCGAAAGCCGCCAAGAAGTAAGGCGGAACCGGTCATACGGAATCATTTTTTGAGAAAGGGGGATATCTATGCCACGCAAAGGTCCCGTAACACGCAGAGACGTGTTGCCTGATCCGTTATACAACAGCAAGCTGGTTACCCGTCTGATCAACCGCATCATGATCGACGGCAAACGCGGAACCGCCCAGAAAATCCTGTACAATGCGTTCAACGCCATTCAGGAGCGCACGGGCAAAGATCCGATGGAAGTGTTCGAGCAAGCGATCAAGAACATCATGCCCGTTCTGGAAGTCAAGGCTCGCCGTGTAGGCGGCGCCAACTACCAGGTACCGGTTGAGGTTCGTCCGGAGCGCCGCACGACGCTGGGTCTCCGCTGGTTGGTGAACTACTCCCGCCTCCGCGGCGAGAAGACGATGGAAGAGCGCCTCGCGGCCGAAATCATCGACGCCAGCAACAACACCGGCGCTTCCGTCAAGAAGCGCGAAGACACGCACAAAATGGCTGAAGCCAACAAAGCGTTCGCCCACTACCGCTGGTAATCCGGGTCCTACCGGGCTAACCCGCAAACAAGGAAGGAGAATAACCCATGGCAAGAGAATTCTCCTTGAAAGATACGCGTAACATCGGGATCATGGCACATATTGACGCCGGCAAAACGACCACGACGGAACGGATTTTGTTCTATACCGGCCGTACCCACAAAATCGGGGAAGTGCACGAAGGCGCCGCCACGATGGACTGGATGGAGCAGGAGCAGGAACGCGGCATTACGATTACGTCTGCCGCTACCACTGCCCAGTGGAAGGGTCACCGCATCAATATCATTGACACCCCGGGACACGTTGACTTCACCGTTGAAGTTGAACGCTCCCTGCGCGTACTGGATGGAGCAGTTGGCGTTTTCAGCGCCAAAGAAGGCGTTGAACCCCAATCCGAAACCGTTTGGCGTCAAGCCGACCGTTACGGCGTACCGCGTATCGCCTACGTTAACAAAATGGATATCATCGGAGCGGACTTCCTCGGCGCCGTGCAGCAAATGCGCGAAAAGCTGGGTGCAAACGCCGTCCCGATCCAGCTTCCGATCGGCGCGGAGAACGATTTCCGCGGCATGGTTGACCTGGTAGAGCAAGTTGCCTACATCTACAAAGATGACCTGGGCAAAGAAGTGGTTCCGACGGAAATTCCGGAAGAACTGAAAGAGCAAGCCGCCGAGCTGCGCAACGAACTCGTAGAGCGCGTCGCCGAGCTGGACGAAGAACTTACGATGAAGTATCTGGAAGGCGAAGAGATTACCGTTCCGGAAATCAAAGCCGCCCTCCGCAAAGGTACCGTCGAAGTAAAAATCTTCCCGGTTATCTGCGGTTCCTCTTATCGCAACAAAGGGGTTCAGCCGATGCTGGACGCCGTTGTCGATTACCTTCCGGCTCCGATCGACGTTCCGGACATCAAAGGCCACCTGGACGACGGTACCGAAGTTACGCGTAAATCCGCCGATGATCAACCGTTCTCGGCGCTTGCGTTCAAAATCGCTACCGACCCGTTTGTCGGCCGTCTGACGTTCTTCCGTGTGTATTCCGGCGTTTTGAACTCCGGTTCTTACGTTCTGAATGCAACGAAGAACAAACGCGAGCGGATCGGACGTATTCTCCAGATGCACGCCAACAGCCGGCAAGAAATCCAGGAAGTTTATTCCGGGGACATCGCGGCTGCGGTAGGCCTGAAGGATACGACCACCGGCGACACGCTTTGCGACGAGAAAAACCCGGTTATCCTGGAGTCCATGAACTTCCCGGATCCGGTTATCGATATCGCCGTGGAACCGAAAACGAAAGCCGACCAGGACAAAATGGGCGTCGCCCTGTCCAAGCTGGCTGAAGAAGACCCGACGTTCCGTTACTACACGAACGAAGAAACCGGCCAAACGGTTATCCAAGGGATGGGCGAGCTCCACCTGGAGATCATCGTCGACCGCATGATGCGCGAGTTCAAAGTGGAAACCAACGTGGGCAAACCCCAGGTTGCTTACCGCGAAACGTTCCGCGAATCGGCAAAAGTCGAAGGCAAATTCGTTCGTCAGTCCGGCGGACGCGGCCAATACGGCCACGTCTGGATCGAGTTCGAACCGCTGGAACCGGGAACCGGCTTCCAGTTTGAGAACAAGATCGTCGGCGGTGTGGTTCCCCGCGAATACATCGCGCCGGTACAAGCCGGTATCGAGGAATCGATGAAGAACGGCGTACTTGCCGGCTTCCCGCTTGTTGACATCAAGGCGACGATCTTTGACGGATCGTACCATGACGTCGACTCCAGTGAAATGGCGTTTAAAATCGCCGGCTCCATGGCGCTGAAAGCCGCTAAGGACAAGTGCCGTCCGGTTCTTCTCGAGCCGATCATGAAAGTGGAAGTAACCGTTCCGGAAGAGTACATGGGCGACGTAATGGGCGACCTGAACTCCCGCCGGGGCCGTATTGAGGGAATGGACGCCCGTCACGGTGCGCAAATCATCCGTGCCAAGGTGCCGCTTTCCGAAATGTTCGGCTATTCCACGACGCTTCGTTCGCGTACGCAAGGACGCGGCGTTTACTCGATGGAACTCTCCCACTATGAAGAAGTGCCTAAGTCCATTGCAGAAGAAATCGTTGCAAAGAACAAAGGCGCATAACTATAATTTAGTCAAATTAAGGAGGAATCGTTTCAATGGCTAAAGCTAAATTTGAACGTAATAAGCCCCACCTTAACATCGGAACCATCGGTCACGTCGACCACGGCAAAACGACCCTGACGGCTGCAATTACGACGGTTCTGGCAAAACGCTACGGCGGTAACGCTGTTGCATTTGACCAAATCGACAAAGCTCCGGAAGAGCGCGAACGCGGTATCACGATCTCCACGGCTCACGTTGAGTACGAAACGGCTAACCGCCACTACGCTCACGTTGACTGCCCGGGCCACGCCGACTATGTTAAAAACATGATCACCGGCGCTGCTCAAATGGACGGCGCGATCCTGGTTGTATCCGCTGCTGACGGCCCGATGCCGCAAACTCGCGAACACATCCTGCTCTCCCGCCAAGTAGGCGTTCAATACATCGTCGTATTCCTGAACAAATGCGACATGGTTGAAGACGCTGAACTGCTTGAGCTGGTTGAAATGGAAGTACGCGACCTGCTGAGCGAATATGAATTCCCGGGCGACGACACGCCGATCATCCAAGGTTCCGCACGCGAAGCGCTGCAAAACCCGGACGGCCCCTGGGCTGACAAAATCGTTGAGCTGTTCGAACAAATCGAAAACTATGTTCCGTTGCCGGAACGTCAAACCGACAAACCGTTCCTTATGCCGGTCGAAGACGTGTTCACGATCACGGGCCGCGGTACGGTTGCTACCGGCCGTGTAGAACGTGGTACGGTTAAAGTCGGCGACGAAGTTGAAATCGTCGGTATCGCCGAAGAAACCCGCAAAACGGTTGTTACGGGCGTTGAAATGTTCCGCAAGCTGCTTGACTCCGCTCAAGCCGGCGACAACATCGGTGCTCTGCTCCGTGGCGTTGACCGCAAAGACATCGAGCGCGGCCAAGTATTGGCGAAGAGCGGTTCCGTTAAACCGCACACGAACTTCTCCGCTCAAATCTACGTCCTGACCAAAGAAGAAGGTGGCCGTCACAAGCCGTTCTTCACGGGCTACCGTCCGCAGTTCTACTTCCGGACAACGGACGTAACGGGCATCATCAACCTGCCGGAAGGCACGGAAATGGTTATGCCGGGCGACAACATCACGGTTACCGTTGAACTGATCGCTCCGATCGCGATCGAAGAAGGAACGAAGTTCACGGTTCGTGAAGGCGGCCGTACGGTAGGCGCCGGTTCCGTAGTATCGATCTCCAAATAAGTCTTGCTTCCGCAAGAAAAACGCCCCGGCCTTTGGCCAGGGCGTTTTTGCTTTATGCATTCAGCCGAGCGGAAGGGACTGTGTTTGCTGCACGTGGATCGGATAGGCGAATATCGGACGGTCTGCGGCATAAAGCATCGCCGTGAAGGTACCGCTCCCTTTTACCACGAAGCGGGCTTTCACCTGAAAATCCATCCCCGGCGGCATGCCCGGCATGCGATGATTGTTCAATTCCACGGGCTCGGTCAGAAAGCAAACTTCGCCGTCTTCGTTTTCCACCTGGACTTGTACGCTGTCGCCTTTTTCGATTCCGATCGTTTTAATCAGCAGGTCAAGCACGATGACGGAGGGGAAGACGTTAACCGCAACTCCGTTTCGAATGTGATGGATGGAAAAGGAACGGCTCTCCGCATCGAAAGCGATGTGGTCTGCTGCAATCAATTGCCCCTGCATTCAAGCGCTTCCCCCTTAAATCTGATCAGCTGCTCCAGTATTGCAAAGCTGCCGCAGCTCCAGCTCGTTATGAACCACCCGGCTTCCGAGAACAGTACCGTCGGCAATCCGGACGGCAAAAGGCAGCAGGTCGATTCCAAGTCCTTTCTGCTTGCGCTCCGGCATAACGGGAACCGGAAAAGGAAAGTCAAAATAGCTGCGGATTTCCTCGTTCTCCTCCGCGGTGCCGTTGCAGAAGAGGATAAACCAGCCCTTATAAGAATCGGTAAAGGATTTGATTTTGGGGAGCAGTTCAATGCAGTCCCGGCAGGTCAAAGAAATAAAACCAACGATACCCTCACCTTTTTTATCCTGCAGCTCGGGAGAAAGGTCCATTGGAAAACCGTCACCGGACTGAAATTTGACGGCAGGCTCTTTTTTAAACAATCTCGACAAATCGGTGAGACTCATGACGGGTGTCCTCCTCGTTATCCTCTTGGGCTTTGCACATCGCGGCAAATTTGCCTCCTCGTTTGATCAATTCCTCCCGTGTCCCCTCTTCCGAAACAAAGCCGTCCTCAAGAACAAGCACCCGGTCCGCAAAGGCGGTAAGCGCCAGATTGTGCGTAATGAGCAGAGTTGTGCAGCCTTTTCGATACCGGATCAAGTCCTTCATGAACGAAAGGGCGGTTTCCGGGTCCAGCTCCGAAGTGGCTTCGTCCAAAAGGAGAAAGGGACTGTTTTTGTATAACGCGCGCGCCAGCGCTACCCGCTGCCACTGCCCGCCGGACAGTTGAGTGGAATCCAAATATTCAATTCCGAGAAGCTTGTCCATCTTGTCCTGAAGGGAGGGGGGGAGCAAGGTGGGGAAGCACGCCAGAAACTGCTGCAGCCGGTGACGGGTTTCATCCGAATCCGGTTGAAGCACGATATTTTCGAACATGGTAAACGGATACCGAATATAATCCTGGTTCAGAGCGGAGACCTGGGCAAACCATTGCGTCTTGTCGATATCCTGCGCATCTGCCCCGTTGAAATACAGCCGGCCGCGCTCGACCTGATGAAGCCCGGTCAGCACCTTGGCCAAGGTTGATTTGCCGGAGCCGTTTTCCCCGACAATCGCAATGGTTTCGCCAGCTTGAATGGTCAGATTGATGTCCTTCAAGGTTGGCTGCGGCGCATGAGGGTACGTAAAGGAAAGCCGGGAAGCCCGAATTTCGGTCACGTCGGGACATGGCAAGGAGGAGCGGGAGTCCGGCATGCCGTATTTTTGGGTGAAGGAGCGGTACGCCCGCTGAAAGATAAACAGGTTGTTCATGTTTTTAAAATCGAGCGAGAACATGTAGACGGCGCCTTCCACGGTCAGAAGAGAAGAAGTGATCGCCATGTATTCGCCAAGCGTAGTTCCCCCTTGTGTCATCCGGTAGAGCAGGATGCCCTGGACCAACAGCGTGCTGGCCGGCTCCATCAAGGTAAGGAAGGAACGCCGGCGGAGCTCCTTTTTGCGGAAGCTCAGCTTCTCCTCCGTCAAACCTGCAAACACGCGGTTCCATTTGTCAATCAGAAACGGCTTCATTGAAAAAAGCAGCATTTCCTTGATCGCATGAGGGTTTGTCAGCAGCCGGGAGAGGTTGCCGGTCTCCATTTCTTTTTGCGAAATGTCGCCCCAGTGGCGGTCCGCCCGGTTCATCTGGCGAAAATCGAAAATAACCCGGGGCATGCAGAACAAAACAACGATCAGCAAGGCAAGCGGGCTGTACTGCAGCGCATAAGCCGAATAGACCGCCACGTTGACCAGTTGAAAAAGCATGCCGAGCATGGAAGAAACGGTCATCTGCATATTGAACAGGCTGTTCTTCAAAATGCTGAGGTCCTGCTGATAATCCGGTGTTTCAATCCGTGTGATGCTGTCCGGCCGAATGGCGCGAAAAAGCTGCAGCTCCAGTCTGCCCCGAAGAAAGAAACCCAGCTTCTCTTTCAGATAAGCTTCGATAAGCCCCAGGTAAGATTGACAGAC
Organism: Gorillibacterium sp. sgz306347; assembly: GCF_059735245.1. Taxonomy (NCBI): domain Bacteria; kingdom Bacillati; phylum Bacillota; class Bacilli; order Caryophanales; family Paenibacillaceae; genus Gorillibacterium; species Gorillibacterium sp. sgz306347. The sequence continues at coordinate 25,367 of NZ_JCAPET010000027.1, read as the reverse complement.
TTTAATAGCGGTCAATAGCAAAAAGAAAACGAACAGCGCCGAAAACCCGGACGGGTCGGCCAGCTGATCGTAAAACCGGCGCGTCAGCTGCAAGCTGTACCAACCCAGAAAAGGCGCAGCGACCAGAAAGCCGGAAAGAAGAGCCAATTGAGGCCAAAGGCCGCGCAGTATGGTGCGGAGCCACTGCAAGCTTGTCTTCATATGCGGGCACCCAGCAATCGGCTGAGCGGATCCAGCAGCATCCGGCAGCTGAAGCGGTCTCCGGACGGACCGTGTGCCAGAATCTGCGCTTCCGCATTAAGTGTAAATCCCCAAGGCACACCGTCCGCCCGAAGCTCCCGAAAAATGAACTCGCTGGAAGAATCGAAAACGCCTGCCGTGTAGGGGAGGAGAGCCTGCCGGATGACGGCGGTCTCTTCCGGTTCCGCGTCGGCGAGCACGGCGATCCGCAAGTCGGGATGCTCCCGGTGTAAATCGGGGATCAGCTGGAGCGCATCCAGACAAGGCTCGCAGGTGGTGCTGAGAGCCAAAAGCAGAAGATGGTCGGTAATCAGACTATGCAGAAAGACCGGATCGCCCTGTTCGCCGGGAAGGGGGAAATTGTCCATGTACTCGCCGATGAACAGAGGACTTCGCGTCTTGAGAAAACGGAGATGCCCTTCGAGTATCGTCACTAGGCTAACCTCGCTTTACCGGAAACGAAACCAATCCTCCGCCTCCCCGTCAGGGAAAGCAGGAGGATTGGCGGCGTTGCCATTTTACAATGATAGCGCTTTAAAAATTCGGATTAGCAACATGCAATGTTGCCGCTTCCGTCATACAAGAATTCGGTTGTACGGTAGTAATAAACAGGCGGTTCAGTCGAGGCGCCCAGGCATACGTCATAGATGTGACGACCCAGAGCCCGTGCTCCTGTTCTGCAAGAGCTGCTTGTGCAGACGGAGCTGCCGTATTCCGTTCCAACGGAACGCGTTCCAGCCGGACATGCCATTGTTATTCACCTCCTATTCCTGAATATGTAAAATCTTCTTGCAAGAGGAGTATACCCTACAAAATGAAAGAGGAAAAGGGGGAAATGAGTGAAAAATGAAAAATGATGCTTTTGAATCAGAAAAAGGAAGAAATAACGCATAACTTGTCAATCCTTGACGAGCACACGTCCGAAAAACAAGTTTCTTCTATTATATATAGAAAGCATTATGAAGCCGGAAGAACAGGTGAAAATCGCTGGCGGAGAGGGAGTCAGCAAACCGTGAAAACAGCTGATTTTTTTTGCAAAATCGCCTTGCGTTTGGGTTATGACTTGTTATATAATAGTGAACGTTGGTCTGTGACGTTGCGATGATGTGGGAGGTTGCCGATACGCCCGGCCCCTTTGCCATTGGTGGGGTGCATTGGAGAATTTCCACGGAGTATGTCCGATTACAAAATTGGGCGATAGAAGGAGGGACTTATATGGCAAAGCAAAAGATTCGTATCCGTTTGAAAGCTTATGATCACAGAATTCTTGACCAGTCCGCTGAGAAGATCGTGGAAACTGCGAAACGTACCGGTGCAGGTGTATCGGGCCCGATTCCGCTGCCGACCGAAAAACAGGTCATCACGATTCTCCGTGCGGTACACAAGTACAAGGATTCCCGGGAACAATTCGAAATGCGCACACATAAGCGCTTGATCGACATTGTCAACCCGACCCCGCAAACGGTCGATGCGCTCATGCGTTTGGATCTGCCGTCCGGCGTCGACATTGAGATCAAGCTGTAATAAACGAACTATCACGTGAGAAGGAAACGAGGTGTCAACATGACAAAAGGTATCTTAGGTAAAAAACTGGGCATGACTCAAGTTTTTGCTGCCGATGGAACCGTAATTCCGGTTACCGTTATCCAAGCCGGTCCTTGCGTAGTCCTGCAAAAGAAGGATCTGGAGAACGACGGTTACGAAGCGATTCAATTGGGCTTCGAAGATAAGAAAGAACGCCGCGCCATCAAACCTGAGCTGGGCCATGCCAAGAAGGCGGGCGCAGCCCCTAAGCGCTACATTAAAGAATTCCGCGGAGTGCAGTTGACGGACTATGAAGTTGGCCAGGAACTGAAGGCTGACGTGTTCTCCGAAGGCGAATTCGTTGATGTCACGGGCACCACGAAGGGCAAAGGCTTCCAAGGCGTTATCAAACGCTGGGGACAATCCACCGGGCCGATGGCTCACGGCTCCCGCTATCACCGCGGACCGGGCTCCATGGGTTCCATCCAAGCGAACCGCGTACCGAAAGGCAAACACCTTCCGGGTCACATGGGCCATGAAACCGTCACGCTGCAAAACCTGCAAGTCGTGAAGGTGGACAGCGAACGCAACGTACTGCTGGTGAAGGGCTCCATTCCCGGACCCCGGAACAGCTATGTATCCGTTAAATCGACCGTTAAAAAGTAAGATAGCAGGAAAGGAGGATCATCATGCCTAAAGTAGCAGTTTACAACACCAGCGGTTCGGAAGTCGGCGAAATCGAATTGTCCGAAGCCGTGTTCGGAATCGAACCGAACGTACACGTGCTCCACTCGGCTGTCGTGATGCAGCAGGCTTCCCTGCGCGCAGGCACGCACAAGACGAAGGGACGCTCTGAAGTAAGAGGCGGCGGACGCAAGCCGTGGAAACAAAAAGGAACCGGCCGCGCCCGTCAAGGCAGCATCCGCGCTCCCCAATGGAAAGGCGGCGGCATCGTCTTTGGACCGACTCCGCGCAGCTATTCCTACAAGCTTCCGAAGAAGGTTCGCCGTTTGGCGATCAAATCCGCTTTGTCTTCCAAAGTGATCGACAACGATCTCGTCGTACTGGATCAGCTGAGCGTTTCCGCTCCCAAGACGAAAGAAATCGTCGCTTTGCTCAAGAACCTTAAGGCCGACCGTCGCGCTTTGCTCGTCACCAACGGGGTGGACGAGAACGTGGCACTGTCCGCCCGCAACATCCCGGGCGTGAAGTTCGTCAGCGTCGAAGGCATCAATGTCCTGGACGTTATGCTGCACGACAAGCTGATCATCACGAAGGACGCGGTCGAGAAAGTACAGGAGGTGCTTGCGTAATGAAAGACCCTCGCGATATTATCAAGCGGCCGGTCATTACCGAACGCACCAGCGATATGATGGCCCTCAAGAAGTACACCTTCGAAGTGGACATCCGCGCCAACAAAACGGAAATCAAACAAGCGATCGAAAAGATCTTCAAAGTTAAGGTCGTCAGCGTAAACACGCTGAGAATGCCGGCCAAGCCGAAACGCTACGGCCGCTACTCCGGCTATCGTTCCGAATGGAAGAAAGCCATCGTATCCCTGTCCCCGGACAGCAAGGAACTGGAGTTCTTCGAATCCGTTTAATGCCTCAATCTCTTAAGTAAGGAGGGAACCCAAGTGCCAGTTAAAAAGTACAAACCGACGTCGCCGGCCCGCCGTTCGATGTCCGTTTCCACGTTTGAAGAAATCACCACTTCGACACCGGAGAAATCGCTCCTGGCGCCGCTGCACAACAAAGCAGGCCGCAACAACCAGGGCAAGATCACGGTTCGCCATCAAGGCGGCGGTGCGAAGCGCAAATACCGGATCATCGATTTCAAACGGAACAAAGATGGAATACCCGGTCGCGTTGCTACGATCGAATATGATCCGAACCGCTCGGCCAACATCGCCCTGATCCACTATGCGGACGGCGAAAAACGCTACATCATCGCGCCGAAAGGCCTGAAAGTGAACGATGTGATCACTTCCGGTCCGACCGCCGACATCAAGGTGGGCAACGCCCTTCCGCTGGAGAACATCCCGGTCGGTACGGTTATCCACAACATCGAGATGAAGCCCGGCAAAGGCGGCCAGCTGGTTCGCGCCGCAGGTACGGAAGCTCAGCTGCTCGGTAAAGAAGAAGAGTACGTAACGATTCGTTTGTCTTCCGGCGAAGTTCGCCGCATCATGAAGGTTTGCCGCGCAACCATCGGTTCCGTAGGCAACGGCGACCACGAGCTCGTTAAAATCGGTAAGGCCGGACGCGCCCGCCACATGAACAAACGCCCCGAAGTTCGCGGTGTTGTCATGAACCCGGTGGATCACCCGCACGGCGGCGGCGAAGGCCGCGCTCCGATCGGACGCAAATCGCCTTTGTCTCCTTGGGGCAAACCGACGCTCGGTTACAAAACCCGCAAGAAAAACAAGGCTTCCAACAAGTATATTGTTCGTCGCCGCACGAAGTAAGCAAAACCCAACAAGGTTGGATGAAGGGAGGATTCCGAAATGGGACGCAGCTTGAAAAAAGGACCCTTTGTGGATAGCTACCTGCTGAAGAAAGTCGAAGAAGCCGGAACTAACACCTCGAAGAAGGTTGTCATCAAAACCTGGTCTCGTCGTTCCACGATATTCCCGCAATTTGTCGGCCAAACCTTCGCCGTCTACGACGGAAAGAAACATGTGCCGGTTTACGTGACGGAGGATATGGTTGGACACAAGCTCGGAGAGTTCGCGCCGACCCGTACTTACAAAGGGCACAGCGGCGACGACAAGAAAACCGGCAAACGCTGATTGACAGGAAACGGATAAGCGTTTTGCCGGGGTTGCCGGCCGGGCCGAAAGGGCCGGTCCGATAACCGTGAAGCGGCAAAACGGCGCAGCCGAGCGATCGGCGCGGCCGTTTGCCCTTGACCGATACGTTTGAGAGGAGGTTATCCTATGCAAGCAACTGCAAATGCCAAGTACATCCGCATCGCTCCCCGCAAAGTGCAGCTGGTCATCGACCTGATCCGCGGCAAGCAAGTGGGCGAAGCAATCGCGATTTTGCGCCACACTCCCCGGGCGGCTTCCCCGATCGTGGAGAAATTGCTGAATTCGGCTATCGCCAACGCCGAGCATAACTACTCGCTCGACCCGAACAAGCTGGTGATCGCTCAAGCCTATGTCAACCAAGGACCGACCATGAAACGGTTCCGCGAACGGGCCATGGGCCGCGCAAGCCGCATCAATAAACGCACGAGCCACATTACACTGGTGGTATCCGAAAAATAAGGAGGGTTAACGTGTGGGTCAAAAAGTAAATCCCGTCGGTCTTCGTATCGGCATCATCCGTGACTGGGAATCCAAATGGTATGCCGGCAAAGACTTCGGCACCTTGCTGATGGAAGACGTCAAAATCCGGGAATACCTGAAGGGCAAGCTGAAAGACTCTTCGGTCTCCCGCATCGATATCGAACGCGCAGCAAACCGCGTGAACGTAACGATTCATACGGCCAAGCCGGGTATGGTTATCGGCAAAGGCGGTGCGGAAGTGGAAAACATCCGTACGCACCTTTCCAAACTGACCAACAAGAAGGTTCACATCAACATCACTGAAATCAAAAACCCCGAACTGGACGCCACCCTCGTAGCCGAGAGCATCGCCCAGCAGCTGGAACGCCGCGTATCGTTCCGCCGCGCCATGAAACAAGCGCTGCAACGCACGATTCGCTCGGGAGCCAAAGGCATCAAGACTTCGGTCAGCGGACGCCTCGGCGGAGCGGAAATCGCCCGTACGGAAGGCTACAGCGAAGGAACGGTTCCGCTGCACACGCTGCGCGCGGACATCGACTACGGCACGGCTGAAGCTCATACGACCTACGGACGGATCGGCGTGAAAGTGTGGATCTACCGTGGAGAGGTGCTTCCTACGGCTAAGAAGAAAGCTGTTCGGGAAGGAGGAAACTGATCATGTTAGTCCCTAAACGCGTCAAACACCGCAAAGAACACCGCGGCACGATGAAGGGCAACGCCAAAGGCGGCACGGAAGTGTCCTTCGGCGAATTCGGTCTGAAAGCTCTCGAGCCGGCTTGGGTAACCAACCGTCAAATCGAAGCGGCCCGTATTGCCATGACCCGTTACATCAAACGGGGCGGTAAAGTATGGATCAAGATTTTCCCCTCCAAGCCGATTACGCAAAAGCCGCTTGAAGTCCGGATGGGTAGCGGTAAAGGTAACGTCGAGAAGTGGGTTGCCGTTGTAAAACCCGGCAAGATCCTGTTTGAACTGGCAGGCGTAAGCGAAGAAGTCGCACGCGAAGCGATGCGTCTCGCCGCTCACAAATTGCCCATCAAAACGAAGTTTGTAAAACGTGAAGAATTGGGTGGTGAAGCAGAATGAAGGCTAGCGATCTCCGCAACCTGACCACGGCTGAAATCGAGCAAAAAGTGGCAGGTTTCAAGGAAGAGCTGTTCAACCTCCGTTTCCAGCTGGCCACCGGCCAACTGGATAACCCGACTCAAATCCGCAATGTGCGCAAGGAAATCGCACGGGCCAAAACCATTTTGCGCGAAAGGGAACTCGGAATCGGTTAATCCTTTCCGGGGCCAAGAGAGGAGGATGAACAATGGCAGAGCAACGCAATGAACGCAAGGTTCAGATCGGCAAGGTAGTAAGCGACAAGATGGAAAAGACGATCGTCGTCGCCGTCGAAACGTACAAAAAGCACGATCTGTATCATAAACGGATCAAATACACCAAGAAATTCAAAGCGCATGACGAAAACAACCAAGCCAAGATCGGCGATACGGTAAAGATCATGGAAACCCGCCCGCTGTCCAAGGACAAACGCTGGAGACTGGTCGAAATCGTCGAAGAAGCGGTTATCATCTAAAGTCTACTGAAGCCGAAAGGAGGGACACCCCATGATTCAACCTTTTACACGTTTGAATGTTGCCGACAACTCCGGAGCAAAACAACTGATGTGCATTCGCGTACTCGGAGGCACCGGCCGCCGTGTAGGACACATCGGTGACCTGATCATCTGTTCCGTGAAAGAAGCAACACCAGGTGGCGTTGTCAAGAAAGGCGATGTGGTCAAAGCGGTTATCGTGCGCACGAAGTTTGGAGCGCGCCGTAAGGACGGATCCTACATCACTTTTGATGAAAATGCGGCCGTCGTTGTTAAAGACGACAGAAGCCCTCGCGGAACCCGGATCTTCGGACCGGTAGCCCGTGAACTGCGCGACCGTGATTTCATGAAGATCGTTTCCCTGGCACCGGAAGTCATCTGACGACCGAGCTTGTATCCGCCAATCAGGAGGTGTAACCGAATATGCCGAACACGAAGAAAAAACTCGAGTCCCATAACAATAAGCTGCACGTGAAGAAGGATGATACGGTATTCGTCATCACGGGCAAGGATAAAGGTAAAAAAGGCCGCGTTCTTGCAGCGTTCCCCCGCGAAAACCGCGTTCTTGTCGAAGGGGTCAACATGGTGAAGAAGCACGCCAAGCCCTCCCAAAAGAACCCGCAAGGCGGCATCGTCACGCAGGAAGCCCCGATCCATGTATCCAACGTCATGCTGGCTGACCCGAAAAGCGGAAAGCCGACCCGCGTAGGCTACAAAGTGCTGGATAACGGGACGAAAGTGCGCGTTGCCAAGCGTTCCGGAGAAGTTATCGATTAAGAAGATTGCGGAAAGGAGGACAATGTAACATGACTGCAAGAATGAAAGATCGGTTCTTGAACGAAATCACTCCTGCTCTGATGCAGAAGTTCAACTATACAAGCGTCATGCAGGTTCCGAAGCTGGAAAAAGTGGTCATCAACATGGGCGTAGGCGAAGCGGTTGCCAACTCCAAGGTGCTTGACTCCGCTGTGGAAGACCTGCAGCTGATCGCCGGTCAAAAACCGGTCATCACGCGTGCGAAGAAATCCATCGCCGGCTTCAAGCTCCGCGAAGGCATGCCGATCGGCGTGAAAGTAACGCTGCGCGGCGAGCGTATGTATCACTTCCTGGACAAACTGTTCAACGTCGCCCTTCCCCGTGTCCGCGACTTCCGCGGCGTTTCCTCGAAGGCCTTTGACGGCCGCGGAAACTACACGCTGGGTCTGAAAGAACAGCTGATCTTCCCGGAAATCGAATATGACAAAATCGACAAAATCCGCGGCATGGACGTCGTTATCGTCACAACCGCCAAAACGGACGAAGAGTCCCGCGAGCTGCTGACCCAACTGGGCATGCCGTTCGTAAAGTAATTCCCACTCAGGAGGTGGAATCAAAGTGGCAAAAACCTCAATGAAGGTAAAGCAACAACGCGCTCCGAAATTCAAAGTGCAAGCTTACACCCGCTGCGAGCGCTGCGGTCGTCCTCACTCCGTACTGCGCAAGTTCAAGATCTGCCGGATTTGTTTCCGTGAGTTAGCATACAAAGGCCAGATTCCTGGCGTTCGCAAGGCCAGCTGGTAATCACCCCGCCATCGGGAAGGAGGTTCGCTACATGGTAATGTCTGATCCTATTGCCGATATGCTTACGCGCATTCGCAATGCAAATATCGTCCGTCACGAGACCGTAGAAATCCCCGCTTCCAAAATCAAGCGCGAGATCGCGGAGATCCTCAAAAAAGAAGGGTTCATCCGTGACGCGGAATACGTTCAGGACAACAAGCACGGCATCATCCGCCTGTTCCTGAAATACGGTTCCAACAACGAACGTGTCATTTCCGGCCTGAAACGCATCAGCAAACCGGGACTGCGCGTATACACGAAAAGCCAAGAGGTGCCGCGCGTACTCGGCGGTCTCGGAATCGCGATCATTTCGACGTCCAAAGGCGTCATGACGGATAAAGAAGCCCGTCAATCCAAAGCGGGCGGAGAAGTTCTCTGCTACGTTTGGTAATCGGACAACGTGAACGAATGGAGGTGTAAACATGTCTCGTATTGGTCGTAAACCCATCGCGGTTCCCAGCGGAGTTACCGTCACGCTCGACAACACCGTGGTTACGGTGAAAGGGCCGAAAGGAACGCTGACCCGCGCGCTTCATAAAGACATGAAAGTCAGTCTGGAAGAGAACGTCATCAACGTTGAGCGTCCTTCCGACAACAAACTGCACCGCTCCCTGCACGGAACGACCCGGAGCGTGGTTGCAAATATGGTGAGCGGCGTTACGGAAGGATTCAGCAAGAACCTGGAGCTTGTCGGCGTCGGTTACCGCGCCAACAAGAACGGCAACAAGCTGGTTCTGAACGTGGGCTACTCCCACCCGGTCGAAATTACGCCGGAAGAAGGAATCGAATTCGAGGTTCCCGCTACGAACAAAATCATTGTTCGCGGCATCGACAAGGAACTGGTCGGCGCTACCGCCGCGAAAGTCCGCTCCGTACGCGAACCCGAGCCGTACAAAGGCAAAGGAATCAAATATGAAGGCGAACGCATCATCCGCAAGGAAGGCAAGGCCGGTAAGAAGAAGTAAGCTCTTAAGCATCAGTTGAAAGGAGTGAACCATTCCCATGATCAGCAAAGGCGACAAGAACAAAGCCCGTTTGAAGCGGCACCTGCGTGTCCGCAAGAAAATTCAGGGAACGACCGAACGGCCGCGGCTCAGCATCTACCGTTCTTCCAAGCATATGTACGCCCAGATCATCGACGACGTAACCGGCAAAACGCTGGTTTCCGCCTCGACGCAAGACAAGGCGCTGGCTGAAGTCGGCAACGGCGGCAACGTTGACGCTGCGAAACAAGTCGGTGCACTGGTAGCCCAACGCGCCAAAGAAAACGGAATCGAAAAAGTCGTATTTGACCGCGGAGGATACCTCTATCATGGCCGCGTTCAAGCGCTGGCCGATGCGGCCCGCGAAGCCGGCCTCGAATTCTGATCCATTTTGCCAATAAGGAGGGAAAAGACTTGCGTGTAGATCCCAATACATTAGATCTGAAAGACAAAACCGTCCATATTAACCGTGTCGCAAAGGTTGTTAAAGGCGGACGCCGCTTCAGCTTCAGCGCACTGGTCGTCGTCGGCGACGGCAACGGCTGGGTAGGCGCCGGCATCGGCAAAGCGTCCGAAGTTGGCGACGCGATCAAAAAAGGCATTGAAGACGCCAAGAAAAACCTGATCCACGTTCCGATCGTCGGAACTACGATCCCTCACCTGGTAACGGGCCGTTTCGGAGCAGGACGCGTTCTGCTGAAGCCCGCTTCCGAAGGTACGGGTGTTATCGCCGGCGGACCGGTTCGTGCGGTTCTTGAGCTGGCTGGCGTAGGCGACATTCTGACGAAGTCGCTCGGATCGTCCAACTCGATCAACATGGTTAGCGCCACTTTGGAAGGCCTCGGCCGTCTGAAACGTGCGGAAGAAGTAGCCAAACTGCGCGGCAAAACCGTAGAAGAGTTAATGGGTTAAGGAGGGGTATAGAGTGGCGAAGCAACTGGAAATCACCCTCGTGCGCAGCTTGATCGGTCGTCCGGAGAAGCAGCGCGTCACTGTGAAGACGCTCGGACTCACCAAAACCAACCAAACCGTTATTCAACAAGACAATCCGTCTATCCGCGGTATGGTCAAGCAAGTGAGCCACCTGGTTGAAGTAAAAGAAATCGAAGCGTAAGCTTGAACCCTAACAACGAAATGCGAACAGAGATACAAGGAGGTGCTTGAGCGATGAAAATTCATGAACTGACTCCTGCACCGGGCTCCACCCACGAACGGAAACGTGTGGGACGGGGTATCGGCAGCGGCACGGGAAAAACGGCCGGTAAAGGTCACAAAGGGCAAAAAGCCCGTTCCGGCGGCGGCGTTCGTCCTGGCTTTGAAGGCGGACAAAACCCGTTGTACCGTCGTCTTCCGAAGCGCGGTTTCAAGAACGTCAACCGCAAGGAATATGCGGTTATTAATCTCGACGATCTGAACGCGTTCGCGGCTGACACGGAAGTGACGCCGGAGCTGCTGGTGCAAACCGGCATCGTGAAGAACCCGAAGGACGGCATTAAAGTCCTGGGCAACGGTGAATTGACAGTAAAACTTACGGTCAAGGCGAATAAGTTTTCCGCGTCTGCGGTTGAAAAAATCCAATCTGCCGGCGGTCAATCCGAGGTGATTTAATGTTTAAAACATTATCCAACATTATGAAGGTAGAAGATCTTCGCAAAAGGATCATTTTTACTCTTCTCTGTTTGATTGTCTACCGGATCGGCAATTTCATCCCTTCGCCTAACATTAATCAGGATGTCCTGCAGATGATGGATGACCAAAGCACCAGCGTATTCGGCTTGATGAACACTTTTTCGGGCGGAGCACTCTTCCGCTTCTCCGTGTTTGCCATGGGGATCATGCCCTATATCACGGCTTCGATTATCGTTCAGCTCCTCTCGATGGATGTCATTCCGAAGTTTGCGGAATGGGCCAAACAAGGAGAGTCCGGACGCAAAAAGATGACCCAGGTCACCCGGTACGGCACGATCGTGCTTGGGTTGATCCAGGGCTTTGGTTATGCCGTCGGGTTTAACAACCTGACTCCCGGTGTCGTCATCAATCCGGGCTTTACCACGTACATGTTGATTGCGGTCGTACTCACCGCGGGTACGGCGTTTCTCATGTGGCTGGGCGAACAAATCACCGAGAAGGGAATCGGCAACGGCATCTCGATCATCATCTTTGCCGGGATCGTCGCCGCTATCCCCACCGGGGTCCGCCAGCTGTATGAACAAATGTTCCAGGACGCAGGCGATGCCCTGTTCCTGAACATCGTAAAAGTCGTCGTGCTGCTGATTGTCATCGTGGCCATCATCGCCGGCGTCATCTATGTTCAGCAAGGCATCCGGAAGATTCCGGTGCAGTATGCCAAGCGCGTTGTCGGTCGGAAAATGTACGGCGGTCAATCCACGCACATCCCGATGAAAGTCAACGCCGCAGGCGTTATTCCCGTCATCTTCGCCGTATCCCTGCTGATGTTCCCGGCTACCATCGCCCAGTTCTTTAACGACAAGGCTTGGGCCCAATGGATCCAGAACAACATCACCATCAACCACGCGGCGGGGCTTGGGATCACCCTGTATGTCCTGCTGATCATCGGCTTTACGTTCTTCTACACCTTCGTTCAAATGAACCCGCAGCAAATGGCGGAACAGATGAAGAAGAACGGCGGCTACATTCCGGGCATCCGCCCGGGCAAGACGACCCAGGTTTATCTCACCCGGGTTATGACCAGACTGACTCTGGCCGGCGCTTTGTTCCTTTCTTTGATCTCCGTGCTGCCGCTCATCTTTACGGATGCGGTCGGCTTGCCGCAAAGTCTGAAAATTGGCGGAACGTCCTTGCTGATTCTGATCGGGGTCGCCCTCGAAACGATGAAGCAAATCGAAAGCCAATTGATCAAACGCCACTATAAAGGATTTATCAACAAGTAACCGTCTCTCGGTCCTTGCTGATTCTCTACGGGAGGTGGCCAACAGTGAACATCATTTTTATGGGACCGCCGGGAGCGGGCAAAGGAACCCAGGCGGAACGGATTGTCGACCATTACGGCATTCCGCACATTTCCACCGGGGACGCTTTCCGGGCGGCCATGAAGCAGCAGACGCCGCTTGGGCTCGAAGCCAAAAGCTACGTGGACCAGGGGCTGCTTGTACCCGATGAAATCACGATCGGAATCGTCCGGGAAAGGCTGCAGGAGAAAGACTGCGAAAAAGGCTTTCTCTTGGACGGTTTCCCCCGTACGATCTCGCAAGCCGAAGCGCTTGATGGAATCATGGAGACGATGGGCCGCAGAATCGAATGCGTGATCGACCTGCTGGTTGACCGCCACTTGCTTCTTGCCCGTCTCACCGGCCGCCGGATCTGCAAATCCTGCGGAGCCACCTATCATGTTCTGTTCAATCCGCCGCAAGCGGAAGGAATTTGCGACAAGTGCGGCGGCGAGCTTTATCAGCGCTCCGACGATACGGAAGAGAAGGTCGGAACCCGTCTCGACGAGTACATCAACAAAACGGCTCCGCTTCTCGACTATTACCGGGCCAAAGGACTTCTGCGGCAGGTAAACGGCGAGCAGGATATCGACTTGGTGACAGAAGACATTCGATCGATCCTGCGGGGTTTCTCCGAATGATTATCTGCAAATCGGCGGCAGAACTGGACTTGATGCGGGAAGCGGGGCGCATAGTGGCCGAAACCCACCGGCTCCTCTCCCAAGCGATCAAGCCCGGCATTACGACCAAAGAGCTGGATCGGATCGCGGAAGACTTCATACGGAGTCGGGGAGCGGTACCTTCATTTAAAGGCTATAACGGTTTTCCTGCCAGCATATGCGCTTCAGTCAACGAAGAATTGGTACACGGCTTTCCCGGCGACCGGAAGTTAAATGACGGCGACATCATCAGCATCGACATCGGGGCGCAGTACAAAGGCTATCACGGCGATTCCGCCTGGACGTACGGAGTCGGGGAGATTTCTCCGCTGGCCCGGAAGCTCCTGGAGGTCACCGAGCGCTCTTTGTACGCGGGATTGGCTGAAGCGAAGCCGGACGCCCGGCTTTTCACCATCTCCCATGCGGTGCAGACCTGTGCGGAGCGCGAAGGCTTTTCCATTGTTCGGGAGTATGTCGGGCACGGAATCGGAGCGAAGCTTCACGAAGAGCCGCAGATACCCAACTATGGACCGGCGGATCGGGGACCGCGCCTGAAGCCGGGGATGACGCTGGCCATTGAGCCGATGGTCAACGCAGGCGAGCGCTACGTGCGGACGCTTGCGGACAACTGGACGGTGGTAACCGTGGACGGTTCCCTGTGCGCCCATTTCGAACACACCATCGCCATTACGGAGGATGGTTACGAAATCCTGACGAAAGTTGGGGAGTGAGCGAATGAAGGAACCGCAACCGGGCCAAATCGTACGCAACCTTCGGGGGCGCGATTATGGCAAGCATGCCGTCGTCGTCGGAATCGTCGATTCTCGGTTCGTTCTGATCGCGGACGGGGACAAACGCAAGTTTGACCAGCCCAAGAAAAAGAACGTCCTCCACTTGGCTTTTCTCGATGAGGTAAGCCGCGAAGTGGCGGACAGTTTGCACGAAACGGGACGTGTTACCAATGGAAAGCTGAGGTTCGCCCTGAATCGTTACCGGGAGAACCAAGAGCAGCTGGAAGCGCAAGAGAGAGGAGAATGACAGTGGCCAAAGATGATGTGATCGAAGTGGAAGGAACCGTCATCGAGCCTTTGCCGAACGCCATGTTTCGGGTAGAGCTTGAGAACGGGCACAAAATTCTGGCCCATGTCTCCGGAAAGATCCGGATGCACTTCATCCGTATTCTGCCGGGCGACAAGGTGACGGTGGAGTTATCGCCTTATGATCTGACCCGCGGCCGGATCACCTATCGCTATAAATAACTGAAGAGCTTTTGAATGAGGAGGAATACCCATGAAAGTGAGACCTTCGGTCAAGCCGATTTGCGAAAAATGCAAAGTCATCAAACGCAAAGGCAACGTCATGGTCATTTGCGAAAACCCGAAACACAAACAAAAACAAGGATAACAAGGAGGTGCATCCCTGAATGGCTCGTATAGCTGGAGTTGACTTACCCCGCGACAAGCGTGTAGTTATCGCCCTGACGTACATTTTCGGTATCGGCAACACGACGGCTCAAAAGATTCTCTCCATGACCGAAGTAAACCCGGATACCCGTGTACGCGACCTTACGGAAGACGAAGTCAGCCGTTTGCGTGACGCTATCGACAAGAATGTGAAAGTAGAAGGCGACCTGCGCCGCGAAATCTCGCTGAACATCAAGCGCCTGATCGAAATCGGTTCCTATCGCGGAATCCGCCACCGTCGCGGCCTGCCCGTTCGCGGTCAACGCACGAAAACCAACGCCCGTACCCGCAAAGGTCCGCGCCGCACTGTAGCGAACAAGAAGAAATAATAAGGGGGGACATCACTAATGGCAAAACCGAAAGCTAAAATTGCACGTACGAAACGCCGCGACCGGAAAAACATTGAGTCTGGCGTAGCACACATTCGCTCGACGTTTAACAACACCATCGTGACGATCACGGATCCGCACGGAAACGCGATCTCGTGGGCCAGCTCCGGCAACCTGGGCTTCAAGGGTTCCCGGAAGAGCACGCCTTTCGCCGCTCAAATGGCTGCGGAATCCGCTGCGAAAGCCGCCATGGAGCATGGTATGAAAACCGTCGAGGTTATGGTTAAAGGACCGGGATCCGGCCGCGAAGCCGCCATCCGTTCCCTGCAAGCCGCCGGCTTGGAAGTTAACCTCATTAAGGACGTCACTCCCGTTCCCCACAACGGCTGCCGCCCGCCAAAACGTCGCCGCGTGTAAGGATCGCTTGGGTAGTATAAATATCCCGAACATGTGAATAATGATGGTGAAGGATAGGCATACTACCAGGTTATTATCCATCTAAAAACCCGAGGAAACGACGTTTCGAAGGAGGGTTCAGTTTTATGATAGAAATCGAAAAGCCGAAAATAGAGACCGTGACCGTAAACGAAGAAGGCAACTACGGCAAGTTTGTCGTGGAGCCTCTCGAGCGGGGATACGGAACGACGCTGGGCAACTCCTTGCGCCGGATCCTGCTTTCTTCGTTGCCGGGTGCCGCCGTTTCGTCCGTGCAAATCGATGGAGTGCTCCACGAGTTCTCCACGATTCCGGGCGTCATGGAAGACGTGACGGAAATTATCCTGAATCTCAAAGGCCTCTCTCTGAAGATTCATTCCGATGAAGAGAAGATCCTGGAGATTGACGCCGAAGGCGAAGGACGTGTTACCGCGGGAGATATCCGGGCCGACAGCGACGTGGAGATTTTGAACCCAGACCTTCATATCGCAACGCTTTCCCCGGATGCACGCGTGCACATGAGAATCCACGCCAACAGAGGCCGCGGATACGTCCAAGCGGACAAGAACAAGCGCGAAGATCAGCCGATCGGCGTTATCCCGATCGATTCGATTTACACGCCGATCACCCGCGTCAACTACACGGTCGAGAACACCCGCGTCGGGCAGGTCACGAACTATGACAAGCTCACGCTTGAGGTTTGGACCGACGGCAGCATTCGTCCGGAAGAAGCGGTAAGCCTCGGAGCCAAGATTTTGACCGAGCACCTCTTCCTTTTTGTCGGCTTGACCGACGAAGCGAAGGATGCCGAAATCATGGTGGAAAAGGAAGAGGACAAGAAGGAAAAAGTCCTCGAAATGACCATCGAAGAACTGGACCTTTCCGTCCGTTCCTACAACTGTCTGAAGCGGGCCGGCATCAACACGGTGCAGGAGCTTATCACCAAAACCGAAGAAGACATGATGAAGGTTCGGAACCTGGGACGCAAATCCCTGGAGGAAGTTCAGGAAAAACTCGAAGAGCTGGGCCTCGGCCTGCGCAGCGAAGAGTAATTCAATACGCATAAGGAGGAGGGAACCTCATGGCATACCAGAAGTTAGGTCGTGATTCCAGCGCCCGGAAGGCTTTGTTCCGTGACCTGGTAACCGACTTGTTTATACAGGAACGCATCCAAACGACCGAGGCGAAAGCCAAGGAAGTCCGTTCCATCGCCGAAAAAATGATCACGCTCGCCAAGCGCGGCGATCTGCACGCCCGCCGTCAAGTGGCCGCTTATGTCCGCCGTGAATCGGCAGGCGACCAGGACGCGATTCAAAAGCTGTTCTCCGAACTGGCGACTCGCTACGCCGAGCGTCAAGGCGGATACACGCGCATCCTCAAGCTGGGCCCCCGTCGCGGCGACGCTGCGCCTATGGTTTACTTGGAACTGGTGGATCGGGCTTAAGAGAATGACGGAAAAGGGTGGACAGAACCGTATGGTTCTGCTCAAGCCCTTTTTTGAATAGTAAAGAGACCCTCCGGGCTCTTTTCTTTATTCGCGGCGACTTCGATCCGCCAGGCAGGCTAGCAGTGAGGTGCATCGCTCATGCGTAAGATCGCCATGACGGTGAGTTACGACGGAACCGGTTATAACGGGTTTCAGACCCAACCGGACGGAAATACCATTCAGGACAAACTGGAGGCATCCATTCGTGTCCTGACCGGGGAGACGGTGAAGGTAAACGGCTCCGGCCGCACCGATGCGGGCGTTCACGCCCGGGGCCAGGTAATCAGCTTCGAGACGGAATCGCGCATTCCGCTCGAACGGTGGTGCCTGGCGCTCAATTCCCGGCTGCCGAAGGACATTGTCGTGAGGACGGCGAGAGAGGTCCCGATGGATTTTCATGTTTGGCGCTCGGTCAAAAAGAAAACCTACCGGTACAGCATTCTGCGGGCCAAATTTCACGACGTGTTTCATCGGACCACCTGGGTGCACCATCCGTCCGCGCTCGACATCGAAGCAATGAAAAAAGCATTGGCTTATTTTCAGGGGCAGCACGATTTTACATCGTTTACGTCCTTGCGGACGGCGGTAGGTTCACACGTGCGCACCATCTTCGAGACCCGGCTTGTCCATGAACGGATCGACGATCCGGAGGATGATGCCGCAGGTGTGATCCACATCTATGTGACCGGCAGCGGCTTTTTGTACAACATGGTCCGCATTATCGCCGGCACGGTGCTTCAAGTCGGGGAAGGGAAACGGACTCCGGAAGAGATCCCTTTGATTCTGGAGGGGAGAAATCGAATGCTGGCGGGCCCTACCGCCGAGCCGCACGGGCTGACCCTGTGGAGTGTCGAATACGAAAATGTGAATTAAGTCTTGCCAATTGATTCGTGTTATAGTAAGATAATTGTTGGTGTTTCAACTGGCTACCCACGGCCCCGAGTTGTGATGCCGCTCTACTTTAACAATGAACAGGTTTTGTTTAACGGATCTTTACGAAGTTTAGGAGGATACGCAAATGAGTACCACATATATGGCGAAACCGAATGAAGTTGAGCGCAAATGGTACATTATCGATGCTGAAGGCAAAACATTGGGACGTATGGCCAGTGAAGCGGCAAGCTTGATCCGCGGCAAACACAAACCGGAGTTTACTCCGAACGTGGACACCGGGGACTTTGTCATCATCATCAATGCCAGCAAGGTCGTTCTGACCGGCAAAAAACTTCAAAAGAAAATGTACTACCGTCACTCTCTCTATCCGGGCGGTTTGAAAGTAACGTCTGCTCAAGACATGCTGAACAATAAACCGGAACGCATGATCGAATTGGCGGTACACGGTATGCTCCCCAAGACCCGTCTTGGCAACAGCATGAAGACGAAGCTGAAAGTATATGCGGGCGCCGAGCATCCGCACGCAGCACAAAAACCTGAAGTTTGGGAACTTCGCGGATAATAAAGGGAGGACAGTTTCATGGCACAAGTTCAATACTATGGAACCGGTCGTCGCAAACACTCGGTCGCACGCGTGCGTCTCGTTCCGGGTGAAGGACGAATCGTAATCAATAAGCGCAGCCTGGACGACTACTTCGGCCTGGAAACGCTGAAGCTGATCGTTAAACAACCGCTGACGCTGACGGAAACGCTGAACAACTACGACGTTCTCGTCATCGCGCACGGCGGCGGAATCTCCGGCCAAGCCGGCGCCATCCGTCACGGCATTTCCCGCGCTCTTCTGAAAGTGGACCCGGAATACCGCGGTTCCCTGAAGAAAGCCGGATTCCTGACCCGCGACCCGCGGATGAAGGAACGGAAGAAATACGGCTTGAAGGCCGCTCGTCGCGCGCCTCAGTTCTCGAAACGTTAATCCGAATTTTTTCGGACATCAAGAGCCATACCCGGCAACGGGTATGGCTCTTTGCTTTTTTTCCATGCTGGGCGTGATGGTCCGTCCAGATCGGTTAACGGAAACAAAGACATACGATGTTCTATTTCGGTCCCGGAGCGGGGCTTTATTTCATTCTAGAAGTTGTTCACACTTTAGCCGAAAAACAATACCCTAATATAGGCAAACGCAACGGAAAAAGGTTGAATGTTTGCGACAAAAAAACTATAATGAGGAAAAAGTTTAAATCCAATAGGAATAGTATGAAAAACGGGAGGCCATTATGAACTTGTTGGAAAAGGAAGCATGGATTCAGCGGGCAGCTGAAGAGCTGGAATCCGCCACGGCAGAACAGGTTATCCGAGCGGCCCTGGAAGAGTTTCCGAATTTGACGCTGGCCTGCAGCTTCGGAGCCGAGGATGTGGTGCTGGTGGATCTGCTGCACAAGGTTGAGCCGGGGGCGGATGTATTTTACCTCGACACCCAGCTTCACTTTGCCGAAACCTATGAGACCCGCGATCGTTTGGAGGAACGCTACGGCAAGAAATTCGTTCAGGTGCTGCCCAAGCTAACCTTGGAGGAGCAAGCCGATCTCCATGGAGCGGAGCTCTGGTCCAGCGACCCCAACCTTTGCTGCCGCATCCGCAAGGTCGATCCGCTCAGCGACATTCTCTCCCGTTATGACGCATGGATTACCGGCATTCGCCGCGATCAGGCGCCGACCCGCGCAAACTCGAAAAAAGTGGAATACGACACCAAATTCGGCCTCGTCAAGTTTAATCCGCTGGCGGACTGGACGTCGGAGCAGGTATGGGCATACATTCGCGAGCACGGGCTTGCTTACAACCCGCTGCATGATCAAAACTTTCCAAGCATCGGCTGCGAGATATGCACCCGTCCGGTCCTTGCCGGGGAAGACCCGCGTGCCGGCCGCTGGGCCGGTTTTGAGAAGACCGAATGCGGCCTTCATAAATAAATTCACGAACGAAACGGAGGACCGCAATATGGCGGCAGCAATCCAGGCTCATGGAGGCACATTGATCAACCGGCTTGAGGAAGGGGAAGAACGGAGCCGGCTTCTGAAGGAAGCCGAGGAGTTGACTTCGGTGCAGGTAGACGACTGGACCGTCTCCGATTTGGATTTGATCGCCGTAGGGGCCTTCTCCCCGCTTACCGGATTTTTGCAGGAAGCGGACTACCGGTCCGTCGTCGAGCGGATGAGGCTTGCGGACGGGACCGTCTGGAGCATTCCCATCACCCTGCCGGTAACGGCCGAGGAGGCCGTTAAGCTGCGCGTCGGGCAGCGGATCGCACTCCGTGGAGCCCGTGACAACACCGTATATGCCGTTATGGAGCTCACAAGCCTGTATGAAGCCGACCAGCGCACCGAGGCGCTTCGCGTCTTCAAAACGGAGGATACGGATCATCCGGGCGTCAAAAAGCTGTTTTCGCGTTCTTCCCTCTATGCGGGAGGGCCGGTTTGGGTCGTCAACCGGAAGCGGCCCGAGAGGTTCGGGGAATTCTATTTCGATCCGAAGGAAACCCGTGCCCTTTTTGCCGAAAAGGGTTGGAAAACCGTGGTCGGGTTTCAGACCCGAAACCCCGTTCACCGTGCGCATGAGTACATTCAGAAAAGCGCCATGGAGATCGTGGACGGTCTTTTCCTCAACCCCCTGGTGGGGGAAACAAAGTCGGACGACATCCCCGCCGAAGTCCGCATGAAGAGCTATCTCGTGCTGCTGGAAAACTATTACCCCAAAGATCGCGTTTTTCTCGGCGTTTTCCCGGCGGCGATGCGTTATGCGGGGCCGCGTGAAGCCATTTTCCATGCGATGGTCCGAAAAAACTACGGCTGCACGCATTTTATCGTCGGACGCGATCATGCCGGGGTAGGCGATTACTATGGAACCTACGAAGCGCAGGAGATTTTCCGGAATTTCACGCCGGAGGAACTGGGCATCACGCCTCTCTTTTTCGAGCACAGCTTCTACTGCACGACTTGCGGCAGCATGGCCTCCAGCAAGACATGCCCGCATGACAAGTCGCATCACATGCACCTATCCGGAACGAAGGTAAGGGCGCTGCTTCGGGACGGAGAATGCCCGCCGAAGGAATTTACCCGCCCGGAGGTTGCGCAGGTGCTGATCGACGGGATGCAAGTGGAGGCTGCAAAAGCATAGCGGCCCGTCTCCTTTTCGGGAGCAAGCTCTTGTCATAACGATCCGCCTTGTCCCATATAGATGAATGGAGTCTATGGGATGAGGTGGATTTTTTATGCGCATCTTTCGCAAGCGGATTGTCATTTGGACCACGCTTTCCGGACGCTTGAAGTTGGCCGGTGTTTTGGCTCTGGCCCTGATCCTGGTAATCGTGTTCGGGTACCAGCTGCCCTCCTCGCATACCGGCTCGCGCTGGAAGCTTCCTTTGTCGGGCAAGGTGATTGCGATTGATGCCGGTCACGGCGGGCCGGACGGAGGGGCGGTCAGCCGCGAGGGGCTGGTGGAGAAAGACGTCACACTGGCCATTTCGCTGTACCTCCGGGACTACTTGCAGCAGGCGGGCGCGGTTGTCGCCATGACGCGGGAAACGGACGTGGACCTGGCGGGAGAGGGGACCAAAGGGTACAGCAAACGAAAGCGGGAGGACCTGGTGAAACGCGTCCAGTTTATTACCGACAAGAAGACCGACATCCTGGTCAGCGTCCATTTGAACAGCATTCCTTCGCCCCGCTGGGCCGGGGCGCAAACGTTCTATAGCGGAAATCATCCGGATAACGCCGGACTGGCCTCGTTCATTCAGGAAGAATTAAAGCGTAACCTGGAAAATACGAACCGTATCGCTAAACCGATCGACAAAACTGTTTATCTGCTGAAAGCCATTAAAATTCCTAGTGCACTCGTCGAAGTTGGTTTTCTTTCCAATCCGGAAGAAGCACGGCTGCTCAGCCAGCCTTCCTATCAGCAAATGCTGGCAGCTTCCGTATACCAAGGGATTTTACGATACGCGTCCGGCGAGAAGCCGCCCGGAAGTGCGCCTGACATCGGTGCAACTCCGCAGGCGGAGCCGACCGGAAGCACAAAAGACCCCGCGTCGGATAAGGAATCTTAGCAGCCGTTCATCGATGCTCCGGGGCCGAAGCGGGAGTTCCCCGCGTTTCGGATTTGAATGCCCGTATGCTATACTTTTCTCGTAAGGACTCCATTTATGGACAAGGCGGGTGCTTTTATGGTGACGAGAGAAGAGGTGCTGGAAGCGCTGTCAACGCTTTCAGACCCGGCGTTTGGGCGTTCAGCTGCAGAGCTTGGCCTCATTCGGGACATCATGATCAAGGAAGGACACTTGGCGCTGACTTACATATGGGCCCTGGATGACGATAGGGAGCAGGAGCGGTTCCGCCAGACCATGGAAGAAATACTCCGTCCCCTCGAGCCGGGGGAGCTTCATGTTCGTTTCCGAAAACCGACGGAGCCGGAAAAGGAGCGGCTGGCAAGCGTTGGCCTAAGCTCCGGTTCGGCCGAAACAGCGGATGCTCCCTCCTCCAATGAAGCCGCGGGACGGACGCCGTTAAAAAAAGGGCTATTGTCACCCGGCTCCGGGACGGCATTCATTGCGGTGGCCAGCGGAAAAGGAGGCGTCGGTAAATCGACCGTGACGGTCAATCTTGCTGCCGCTCTCGCCCGTTTGGGGAAACGGGTCGGCATCGTCGATGCGGATATTTACGGCTTCAGCGTGCCCAACATGATGGGCATTGAAGAGAGGCCGGAAGTGCGGGATGACAAAATAATTCCGGTTGAGCGATACGGGGTCAAAGTGATGTCGATGGGTTTTTTCGTGCAGGAGAACGCCCCGATTATCTGGCGCGGTCCGATGCTTGGCAAGATGCTGCACAACTTTTTTGAAGAAGCGGAATGGGGGGAACTGGACGTTTTGTTGCTGGACCTGCCTCCCGGCACCGGAGATATCGCGCTTGATGTACATCAAATGATCCCCGAAAGCAAAGAAATCATTGTGACGACTCCGCATGCCACGGCAGCTTTTGTCGCCGCAAGAGCGGGGGCCATGGCGGAAAGAACGGGGCATGAAATACTCGGCGTCGTGGAGAACATGGCCTATTACGAAAATCGCCTGGGGGAGAAGGAATACGTTTTTGGCAGAGGCGGAGGCGCAAAGCTGGCCGGCGAGCTGCATACCGAGCTTCTGGGCCAGGTTCCCCTCGGACAGCCCGACCGGCTGCCTGCCGACCCCGATTACTCGCCGTCCGTGTACACGGAAAATTCGGAGACGGGACGGTTGTATACCCAAATGGCCGAGCGGCTGTTGGAGAAGCTGGGGAAATAATGAACGCTGTGCCAAAATGCAAAAGGAACGAAGCGTGTCAGGGCGCTTCGTCCTTTTTTGTTTACCCGATTGCCGCCTGCGATTTTACTGTCCGCCGCCCGCTCCGTCTCCGCTGCTTTCGCCCCCGCTCCCTTCGCCGCCTTTTTTTTCTCCTCCCCCGCCTTTTTCCTGCTGGCCCTGTTGTCCTTGCTGGCCTTCCTGGGTTGCTTTCAATTCTTCAACCGGCTTCGGCTTCGTTTCCTGCTTGATGGCCTGGGCCATCAGCTCCACAAGCTCGGCGCGGAAAAGCGGGCTTTGCAGCGATTCCTTCACGACATCCATCATCGTGAGCCGGAATTGCTGGCCTTTCAAGGTGTTTTCCACCAGTTTGGTATACTCGGGGTCCTTCATTACCTGGACCAGCTGTTTTTGATAAGTCGGGTCCTTCATGAGATCCTTTTGGATCTGCGTGTTTTGCATCTGCAGTGCTTTTGCGAAATCGGCCGCAAACATGGGATCGGAAAAGGTCTGCTGCAGCATCCGGACTCCCTCGGAGCCGGTAAGCGTCTGCTTGACGAACATCTGCATCTGCATGCCTTCTTCGGTATTGAGCGCTGCGGGGGACATTTTGCTGCTTCGGCTGCTGCTTGCCCCTTCCTGAATCGCTTTAGCCGCTTCTTCGCTTTTCAGAATATCGATGACCATGGCTTTTGTTTCTTTATAGTCGGGCCCGCTGGACTGCTCGCCGGATTGGGCCGCGCCGCAGGCCGAAGCCAGCATTAGCGTCAGCGCCGCCGCGGTTATTTTGCTCATGCGCCTCGTCATGATCGGCTCTCCTTCCCTCGGATTGGTGTCCTTATTATCTGCCCCATCCGGCCGTTTATGAAGAGAGAAGCGCGCTTTTTTCTGAGAACAATGGGACTTAAAAACATGGAAAAGCCCGCTTGGGGCGGGCTGAAGAGAACGGGGGAAGCCGGGGCGTTGTTGTTTATTCGCCCGAAGCGCCGCCGCCGGGCTTGGCGGAAGCCTTGCCGGGGGAAGGCGAGACCGGAGCGGGGGAGAGGCTGGGTTCGGGAGCGGAAGGGGACGATCCTCCGGCGCCCTGATCGCCCACTTCTTCCCCGCGAATACCGGCCGGCTCAATCAATTGACCGACGGATACAAAATCGTAGCCTTTGGCTTTTAACGTTTTGATAATGGACGGCAGCGCTTCGGCGGTATGTTTGGCGGCGTCGCTTGCATGGAGAAGAACAATATCGCCGGGATGCGCCTTGGTAATCACGCGGTTGGCGATGCTCTCGGCAGTGCTGCGTTCCAGCCAGTCCTGGGCATCCGTATCCCACTGAATAACGGTATACCCCAGTTTGCTTGCTGCTTGCAGCACACGTTTGTCAAAGTCTCCGTTGGGGAGCCGGAGCAAGCGAGGCTCCCTGGGCAAGAGCTCGGAAAGAATTTTGTGAGCGGTTTGCAATTGGTCCAGGATGTCCGTTTCGTTGAGGGTGGTGTAGTTGAGGTGCTTGTGGCCGTGGCTGCCGATTTCGTAACCGGCGTCGGCAATGGCTTTCACCGTTTCTGGATGCGCTTTGCTCCAGGGCGAGGAAAGAAAAAACGTCGCGTGTTCCACGCCGTTTTGCTTCAAGGTTTTCATGATCGGCTCGGCTTGCTTGTCACCCCAACTGATATCAAAGGTCAGCGCAATCACTTTCTTATCTGTATTTGCATTGAAAACGGCGGAGGGCTGTTTGTCGGCGAATACCGTCAAATTCTCCTTTTCGGCATAAATGATTCCTCCGGCAAACAGCAGCGTTACCGCCATGACGAGCAATTGCTTTAGCTTTTTCCCGTTAAAGACATAAAATCCGTTCACCGATTGTTCAACCTCCTTGAGTTCCGGTCCCCCCGGTCGAATCATGCAACATCCCGCCCCGCCCGGCGAAAAAATCCGGATCAGGTTTGTACCAATGTATGCCCGTCACGGGAAGTTATGACGAGCCCGGTTGAGCTTGTCATAAATTCTTCCGAAATGGAGCATAACTATAAAGCGGCCGGCCGTTGCCGTTATCTTTCGGTTGGGAAGGGGCCAAATCGGGTTATGCTCGGTTTTCTGTTTACGGAAAAAGAATGCCTGGAGTTGGATTACATGCTCCGCAAAGAACTGGACGAAATGATCTACGACCTGAAGGACGACCACTTGAACCCCGAGATCCGGCAAGCCATAGACAAGCGATACCGGGTCGTATTCCGGATGTACGCCAGGTTGGCCTCGCCAAGCGAAATTACGCGCTATGCGCGCAATAAAGCAAAGCCCTGAAACAATTTTCGAAAAAGGTTGACTCGGAGCGGAGAGGTGTGGTACATTATTTCTCGCCGCTCTTTCGGTGTTCGAAGGAAGCCGGCAGCGGTCCTCAAAAAAGTTGATAAAAAAGCTTGCAAATGGGTGGCCGGTTATGATATAGTATAAAAGTCGCTGTTGAGGTTGTGAAAAACCTTGACAAACGCACCAGCCCTTTGAAAACTGAACAACGAGTGAATAAGCAACAAAATAACACGCAAGTGTTTAAGCAATGAGCAAAGCATCAACTTTTCGGA